>NZ_JAFCXE010000033.1:0-48799 GCF_049897905.1 Pararhizobium sp. PWRC1-1
GCCAGCACGACCGTTTCCACCGCTAGATCTTCCTCGGCCGCGGCCATAACCCTCACTGTTGGTGATTTCACAGTACCCTCCTGTCATAGGTGGTCCGGCGAGGCGCCCGCGCCCGTTTTCGGCTACGCATCGTAACTCGGATGGCGTGGGAGCGATAGCGGTTGCTGCTGGCTCAGCGGTACAGGATCGGTCGCCGAGGGGCGGCGCAGCTACCAGCCCCAAGTCAGAATAATTTCCGCATTGCGCCGCATGTCTGCTTCCAGGCGATCTTGGACTTCGCCTGGAAGCAGGCATGCGGCGATCACGTGAAGTTCACAGTCGAGCTACAACGGCCATTGCCGCGCGTCTGTGTGCGTTAGGCCCGACTCGCCCTCACGAACACATCGATCTCTGTCGCGACCCATTCAGGCATCCTGCAGCCTCGGCAGCGTACTCTGCCGCGACCGTATCATAGGACCGCACGGTCTCCCGGTCGGTGCTCATCCTAGCGCTCCTCCTTCAAGACAATAGGTCGATGAGCGAGAGGCCCATCAGTCCGCTGCGCCTTTCACACACTTCGGCAGTTGGTGACATCGCGGGCGACAACCGTCCCTGCTTTAGCAGAAATGCGATCAGAGACACTACCAGCCTATTGCCAATGCTCCCGGGCGGCAATGCGCCGTCATTCCGGTCGTTTGTACCGCCTGCTGGAATTGGAAAGTTATCCTTCCGCCACGTAGGTGTCGCCACCTTTGAAATCGGGCAAAAGCAGACCTGCCACGATCACCACAAATGGAACAGAACCCAATTCTCTGAGTTAAAAGCTATTCGACCAAAGCGGTGAGATTAACTGGAGGCCTTAGCGATGTCTGCGCTGGTCGAAATTCCAGGACCAAGCAAAATCCGAAACCAACGATAGGAGGAAGAAATGTCTTATTATTCCACTATGGCCATGCTCGCGGCATCATGCTTTGCATTAGCCGGATGTCAAACAGCGAGCATGAATTCCAGCACGGGCCCGGCGACACCCGGCTGTGTGGCGGGGACGGTTGGAGGCGCAGTTGTGGGCGGTGTGGCGGGGTCTGCAATCGGGTCCGGTACCGGCCAGCTTTGGGCCGTTGGTGCCGGAGCAACATTGGGCGGTGCTGCCGGTTCTGCTATAGCTTGCGGCCGATAACTGTTTAAGAGAGGCAGGTGGCGAAATACACGCATCACTGGCCTGAAATAGAACCTGGTTTATTCATTTTTCCGTCATGACCTCAAGGCCCTCGGCGTAAAGGCTTACCTCACCGAGGGCTTTTCTACGTCACTTAGCAGGCCCATTTCCCAAATTGTGCTCCGATCGCCTGGGTTCGATTGGCGAACGAAAAGGAGCTCTGCTTCATGACCGCTTCCCATTTGGCCTGCGTCACCTCGAACCGGCCGATCTCAAAAGGCTTTGTTATCGTAACGTGATGCTGCGGTTGTTCGAACGCGCGGCCATCCGGGTCCGTGGCAGGTGAGCCGTGGGAAATTTCCGGCGGCGATCTGAACCAAGTCAATGCCGGCCAAGCTGCTCAGCGCCGGCGTTTGCGCCCGCGCCAGACGAAACCCGCCCAACGCTCCCGCCGTTATTCCCCCCGCCGATATTCATGGATCAACGAAAATAACGGTCGGTTGGAACATCTGACCGTCCTCCTCACTTATTAACTGGGCGTATGACTGCTAGCGACCAACAGGATCTAATCTTCACCGCCGAAAGCCCTACGTTACATTTTGAGCGTTTAGCTAGGGCCAAACCCTCACTCCAGCTGAGAACGAACGGAGCGGACATGCTCAATCAAAATTTGGAACTTTCACGTCGGGACCTTCTTATCTCGTCAGCAGCGGCGGTGGCTCTCACGGGAGCGGCGGCGTCCAACACTGCTGCGCAGCCAACGGGAAACGATATGAAACACACAACGCCTGTGGCGCTCACTGTTAACGGCGAGCGACACCAACTTGCCCTCGATAACAGGACCACGCTCCTCGATACTTTGCGGGAACATTTGCATCTCACGGGAACAAAGAAGGGATGCGATCATGGACAATGCGGCGCATGCACGGTCATCGTCGATGGTCACAGGATTAATTCCTGCCTAACGCTTGCCGTCATGCATGACGGCGATGAGGTCACGACGATCGAGGGACTGGGGCTTCCAGGCGACCTCCATCCGATGCAGGCGGCGTTCATCAAGCACGACGGCTTCCAGTGTGGCTACTGCACCCCTGGCCAAATCTGTTCCTCCATCGCGGTGTTGGAAGAGATCAAGGCGAACATTCCGAGTCACGTCACTGGCAACCTGACTGAAGCGGTAAGGCTTACTGCCGCCGAGGTCCGCGAGCGCATGAGCGGAAACATCTGTCGGTGCGGAGCCTACTCCAACATCCTGGACGCCATCTCGGAAGTCGGGGGGATTGAAGCATGAAGGCCTTTACCTACGAACGCGCGTCATCGGTCGAAAGTGCCGCCAAGGCAGCAGCCTCGAACCCGCAAGCCAAGTTCATTGCCGGCGGTACAAATCTCTTGGATCTCATGAAACTCGAGATCGAGCGCCCGAGCCATCTGATCGACGTGAATGGACTTGGCCTCGACAAGATCGAGCCGACGTCGGAAGGTGGCCTGAGGATCGGTGCTCTCGTCAGGAACACGGCCCTGGCCGCAGACGAGAGGGTGCGACGAGACTACGGTCTGCTTTCGCGCGCGCTGCTTGCCGGTGCCTCCGGGCAGCTTCGCAACAAGGCAACAACCGCGGGCAACCTGCTACAGCGGACACGCTGTCCGTACTTCTACGATCCGAACCAGCCATGCAACAAGCGCCAGCCAGGTAGTGGTTGCTCTGCGATTGGAGGCTTTACGCGCCAACACGCGGTCATAGGAACGAGCGACGCCTGCGTCGCGACGCATCCGAGCGACATGGCAATCGCCATGCGGGCGCTTGACGCCGTTGTCGAAACCGTCAAAGCCGAAGGGGCGAAACGGTCCATTCCGATGGCGGACTTCCATCGTCTTCCTGGAGACACGCCGCATATCGAGACGACACTCGAACCTGGCGAAATCATCACCGCGGTCGTCCTGCCGCTACCGACCGGTGGCAAGCACATCTACCGGAAGGTGAGGGACCGGGCATCTTACGCGTTCGCCCTCGTCTCGGTCGGCGCAATCATCCAGCCTGATGGCTCTGGCCGCGTCGCCGTCGGCGGCGTCGCCCATAAGCCTTGGCGCATCGAAGAGGCCGACGTGCAACTCAAAAACGGTGCCAAGGCCGTTGCCTCCGTCTTAATGGCGAGCGCCCGTCCAACCGAGCAGAACCACTTCAAGATCGATCTTGTCGAGCGCACGCTAGGCGCCGTGATCGTGGAGGCAAGGGGATAGTCATGCAGTTCGACAAACCAGCTACCACCAATCCAATCGACCAGCTCAAAGTGGTTGGCAAACCCATCCATAGGATAGATGGCGAGCTCAAGACCACCGGCAGAGCGATGTATGCCTACGAGTGGTATGACAAGAACGTGCCCTATGCCTACGGATATCCCGTTGGCGCTTCGATCGCCAAGGGCAAGGTTAAGTCGATCGACACAAGCGCCGCGAACAAGTCGCCAGGGGTGCTTAAGGTCGTCACGACGCTCGACGTCGGAGACCTAAAAAAGGGCAAGTACAACACCGCCAAGCTGTTTGGCGGCGCAGAGATCCAGCACTATCATCAAGCCGTCGCCGTCGTTGTCGCAGATACGTTCGAACGGGCACGTGCCGCAGCGGCATTGGTGAAGGTAGACTATGAGGAACGACCTGGCGTCTACGACCTGCGCGCTGCCATGGCATCGGCCGAGAAGCCCGACGAATCCCACGAACCGGACACGGCGGTCGGCGACTTCGACGCCGCTTTTAAGACGGCCGCCGTCACGTTGAGCGAGACCTACACGACCCCGGACCAGTCGCACTCGATGATGGAGCCGCACGCTTCGATCGCCGGGTGGATCGGTGATGAGCTGACCGTCTGGACGTCGAGCCAGATGATCGACTGGTGGCGGACTGACCTTGCCACGACGCTCGGGATCGACAAGGAGAAGATCCATCTGATGTCGCCGTTTATCGGCGGTGGGTTCGGCGGTAAGCTGTTCCTGCGCGCCGATGCCGTTCTGGCCGCATTCGCGGCAAAGGACGTCGGCCATCCAGTGAAGGTGGCGCTCCCGCGGCCTTTTGTACCGAACAACACGACGCACCGCCCGGCTACCATCCAGCGCATTCGCATCGGCGCCGAGCGCGACGGCAAGATTACGGCAATCGCCCATGAGAGCTGGTCTGGCGACCTTCCGGGCGGCGGGCCGGAAACGGCAGTCAACCAGACGCGGCTTCTTTACGCCGGAGCAAACCGGATGACGGCAATGCGTCTGGCCACGCTCGACCTTCCAGAAGGCAACGCCATGCGCGCACCCGGCGAGGCGCCCGGTTTGATGGCCCTTGAGATCGCCATTGACGAGATGGCCGAAAAGCTCGGTATGGATCCTGTCCAGTTCCGGATCGTCAACGATACCCAGGTCGATCCGGAGAAGCCCGAGCGGCCGTTCTCGCATCGGGATCTCATCGGCTGCCTAGAGCGTGGGCGCAAGGCGTTCGGCTGGGACAAGCGCGCCAAGCCAGGCGCCCGTCGAGAAGGGCAGTGGCTCGTCGGTATGGGTGTCGGAGCCGCGTTCCGCAACAATTTGGTGATGCCATCGGGCGCGCGCGTCAAGCTCGACCGGGACGGCGTCGTAACCGTCGAGACCGACATGACCGACATCGGGACCGGCAGCTACACGATTATCGCCCAGACGGCCGCCGAGATGCTTGGCGTTGGCATCGACAAGGTGGCGGTCCAGCTTGGGGATTCCCGCTTTCCGGTGTCGGCCGGCTCCGGCGGACAGTTTGGCGCGAACTCTGCAACGTCAGGTGTTTACGCGGCCTGCGTCAAGCTCCGCGAAGTCGTCGCCAGCAAGCTCGGCTTCAACTCGGAAAATTCAGTATTCGAAAACGGGACAGTTCGGTCGGGCAACCGCTTCGTCCCGCTTGCGGAGGCCGCGGGCGATGAAGGACTGGTTGGCGAAGACACGATGGAGTGGGGCGATCTGACAAAGACGCACCAGCAGTCGACCTTCGGCGCGCATTTCGTAGAAGTTGGCGTTGATGTCGCGACAGGGGAAACGCGGATAAGGCGCATGCTGGCAGTCTGCGCCGCGGGCCGCATCCTCAACCCGATCACGGCCCGAAGCCAGGTTATCGGCGCGATGACCATGGGAGCGGGTGGTGCGCTCTCCGAAGAGCTCGCCGTCGACACTCGGCGCGGCTTCTTCGTCAACCATGACCTCGCGGGCTACGAGGTGCCGGTCCATGCCGACATCCCGCACCAGGAGGTGATCTTCATCGACGAGACAGATCCGTTGTCTTCGCCGATGAAAGCGAAGGGCGTCGGAGAACTCGGTCTCTGCGGCGTGTCGGCAGCAATCGCCAACGCGATCTATAACGCCACCGGCATCAGGGTCCGGCACTATCCAATCACCCTCGACAAGCTGATCGGCGAGCTGCCGGACATAGCTTGAGGAGGATGACATGGACCAAGTTTCGATTTCTCTTCCGACCCCGGTTCGGGCAACCACGTCCGACGATCCGGAAGAGATATTGGCCTTCGCGTTGGCCGCATTGCAGGGGGGCGGTAAGGTTGCCCTTGCAACACTTGTCGATATTCGAGGAGGGGCTGCCCGCGCGCTCGGCTCGCAGCTCGCAGTCGCCTCGGACGGCAGGTTCTGTGGCTACGTCTCTGGTGGATGCGTAGAGGCGGCAGTTGCCTGCGAGGCACTTATGGCCCTTGAAGAAGGACGAGACCGTATCGTCAAGTTTGGGAAGGGTTCTCCATTCTATGACATCGTCCTGCCCTGTGGCGGCGGCATCACGATCGCCATACATGTCGTTAGGAACGGCAGGCTCGTTGATGGCATCCTTAAAAGCCTAAAAGCGCGAGAGACAGGAGCGCTCGGCTACTCACCTGATAAGCAGCTACTCGACCGGATATGCCCTCCGTCGCAGTCGGGATGGTATGACAAGGAGTTCAAAATCTTGTACCGACCTCGCACGAGGGTCGCCATTTCAGGCGGGAACGTTGAAGTACAAGCAGTGTCAGCCATTGCGAAGTCTTCCGGCTATGATGTGATCGTGACGAATGGGGATGGGCAAAATTTACTTGCGGCGATCGACGAGATGACCGCGGTTGTGCTGCTGCACCATGATCTCGATGGCGAGGAGAAAGTTCTTAGTGCCGCTCTTAGTTCGCGCGCTTTTTACGTCGGCGCATTAGGCAGCACCCGTACCCACAAGCGGCGAGAGGAGCGTCTAAGCCTCGCGGGCTGGTCGAAAACCGAGATCAACCGCATTAAAGCTCCGATTGGATTCTTCGGTCCGACAAGAGACGCCAGTTCGCTTGCCCTATCCGTGCTCGCCGATGTCGCGGCAGCGCGTCTTGCGGCGTACGGATGAGCGTGGAACGCGGTGCTGCTGTCGCCATCGTCGTTCTGGCGGCGGGCACGTCGAGTAGAATGGGCGA
The DNA here is from genome assembly GCF_049897905.1 of Pararhizobium sp. PWRC1-1. Classification (NCBI taxonomy): domain Bacteria; kingdom Pseudomonadati; phylum Pseudomonadota; class Alphaproteobacteria; order Hyphomicrobiales; family Rhizobiaceae; genus Pararhizobium; species Pararhizobium sp. PWRC1-1. The sequence continues at coordinate 6,573 of NZ_JAFCXE010000033.1, forward strand.
CGGCGGCACTCACAAGCTGCTGGCTACCTTCAATGGTATTCCGCTCGTTCGGCGATCACCAACGCATTGGGTTTCGATTGCACGGGCGTGTTCGTCGTCACAGGGCACCGACACGAGGAGATAGCCGCGGCGATCCGCTTACCGCTATGCTCGGTTCTCCAATATGCTCATTGTGGGTTGCCAGACAAGACCTGACGAGTAGCTACTGCTTCCTCAATCCTGCTTTTATGTTTCTCCTATTTTTGCTCAATGCCGCAGTTCATACGACGATGCGAAGGACACTATCCAGGGTCCGAACTGCACTCTTGAATCAAAATGGCGCGGAAATCATTGACGTTAGTCCCCGTTGGGCCGGTGACGAGCAGGTCGTCGATCGCTTGAAATGCCGTCCAGGCGTTGTTTTGCATCAGCATGGACTTGGCATCCACTCCCGCCTTACGCATGCGCTCGACGGTATGACCATCAGCAAAAGCCCCGGCATTGTCCTCGGAACCATCGATGCCATCGGTGTCGGCGGCGACAGCATGAATACCCGCAACACCGTTGATGCCGAGCGCGAAGGAGAGGAGGAACTCGCTGTTGCGGCCGCCCTTGCCCTTTGCGCGCAGCGTCACGGTTGTTTCACCGCCGGAAAGCAAAAGGACGGGCTTGGCGAAAGGTCTGGCGCGCGTCGCAATCTCGCGCGCGATGGCCGCATGCACGCTCGCCACGTCGCGGGCTTCTCCTTCGATCGAATCCGAAAGGATCACTGCTTTGATCCCGTGCCTGCGGGCTGCTTCAGCCGCAGCGTCGAGCGAGACGGCAGCCGACGCGACGACATGGACCTGGTCCTTTGCGAACCGCGCATCGCTGGGCTCCAGGCCGTCCGCAGCTGACGATTTGAGGTGCGCCATGACCGCATCGGGAAGGCTCATGCGATAGGCGTAGATCAGGGCGAGCGCATCCTGTCTGTTCCCTATGTCGGGCACTGTCGGGCCGGAGGCGACGAGCGCGGGGTTGTCGCCGGGAATATCGGAGACGACGAAGGAGACGACCCTGGCCGGATGGGCGGCAGCTGCGAGGCGTCCGCCCTTGATGGTGGAAATGTGCTTGCGGATGGTGTTCATCGCCGAGATTGGCGCACCGGACGCTAGCAGCGCCTCGTTGACGGCGATCTCGTCGGCGAGAGTTAGACTGGGCGCGGGCGAGGGCAATAGGGCGGAGCCCCCACCGGAGATAAGCGCGATGACCAGATCGTCCGCCGTCAATCCTCCCACCGCCTGAAGCAGGCAGCGGGAAGCGGTAAGACCCGCTTCGTCTGGAACGGGATGCGATGCCTCAATGATCTTGATATGCTGGCAGGGTGCCGTGAAGCCGTAGCGGGTCACCACCACGCCTGCCATCGGCCCGTCCCAGAGCGTTTCGAGTACGGCCGCCATTTGCGCCGAGGCCTTGCCGGCACCGACGACGACCGTGCGTCCCTTTGGCTTTGGGGGCAGGTGCTGCCGAATGCCGTGGACCGGGTCGGCGGCCCTGACTGCGGCATCGAAGGTCGCGCGCAGGAAGCCGCGTGGATCGAAGGATTGCATGGCTTCTGTTCCTTGGTTCAGTGCCCGGCACGGATGAGCTTTGCCGCTTTTTCGGCGATCATGACCGTTGCCGCATTGGTATTGGAGGAGATCAGGCGCGGCATGATGGAGCTGTCGCAGACGCGCAGCCCCTCAATGCCACGCACGCGCAATTGCGGATCCACCACGGCATCCGCATTGTCGGCAGCGCCCATGCGGCAGGTACCGACCGGATGATAGGCCGAGCGGCCGTGTTCGCGCGCAAAGGCCTTGGCCTGCTGGCGGTTGCTCACTTGCGAACCAGGCAGATGCTCGCGCTTGATGTACGGCTTGAAGGCTGGTTGAGCCAAGATGTCGCGGCTGATGAGAATGCCGTCGGCGGCGCGCTCCAAATCGTAGGGCTCGGCATAGGGGTTCGGGTCGATGATTGGAGCATCCATCGCATTTGCGGTCCGCAGCGTCACGCTGCCGCGTGAGCGTGGCCGCACAGGATAGGAATTGAGCGTGCAGCCGTTGCCGCCAGGCACCGAGCCGATCCCCTCCTCGACGCCTGCGCCGGGAAGAAAGTGAAACTGGATATCGGGTGTTTTTTCCGTCCTGTCGCCCCACCAGAAGGCTCCGGCTTCGACGATGTTTGACGCGACCGGTCCCTTGCCGAACAGCATGTATTCTAGTCCAGCCACCGCTTGCCAGTGCAGCTTCTTATAGCGGTCGATGCCATGGGAGCCCGACAGTTCGGCGAGAACATCGACATCCATATGGTCCTGCAGGTTCTGGCCGACCCCGCTCAGGTCGTGCAGCATGTCGATGCCGACGGACCGCAGATGGTCGGCAGGACCGATGCCCGACAGCATCAGCAGTTTCGGGGAGCCGATGGCGCCGGAAGTGACGATGACTTCGCGTTCCGCCCGGAGGGTGACGGGCCGCCCGTTCTCGATGATTTCGACGCCGATGGCTTTGCCGTTCTCGATGACGATCCGATTGACCATCACATCGGTGCGCAGTACGAGGTTCTTGCGGGCGAGCGCAGGCTTCAGGTATCCGGTGGCCGTGCTGCTGCGTTTGCCGTTCTTCGTCGTTGCCTGGTAAAAGCCGGCGCCCTGCTGGTTACCGCCATTGAAGTCCCCGTTGTAGGGAAGCCCGGCTTCCTGCGCTGCGCGTACGAACACGCGGGTGAGCGGATGCGGTGTCGTTGACGTGACGCCGAGCGGGCCTTCGGTGCCGTGATGCGGGCCGCCAAGCGAATCGTTGCCTTCCGAGCGGCGGAAATAGGGTAGCACATCCTCGTAGGACCAGCCGTCGCAGCCTTCTTCTGCAGCCCAGGCGTCATAGTCTTCCGGGCATCCGCGGGTGAAGACCTGAGCATTGATTGAGCTCCCGCCGCCAAGGACTCGAGCCTGCGGATAAACCATCCGGCGCCCGCCGATTTCACGGCCGGGTGCGGTCTCATAGCCCCAGATCAACGGCCCTGCCGTCATCTTGAAGAAGCCGACCGGCAAATGGATGTAGAAATTCGTGTCGCGCGGTCCCGCTTCGAGCAGGGTGACGGTGATGGCGGGATCTTCGGTCAATCGCGCCGCAAGAACGCATCCCGCAGAACCGCCGCCGATGATGACATAGTCGGGCATTTCATTCCTCCGCTTGAGATTTTTCGCCGGTTTTCGTCGGCTTTGCATCTCTTCGGCGCGTACCATCTCAAGTCCCTTGTGCGGCGTCAAGAGAAAGGGTATGGTTATCGTGTTGAAGGGTTGTCGTACAAATACTGGAGGGCGCGACGATCTTTCTGACCTGTTCCAGCATCCGTACAACGCTGCTGAACCGCAGTTTCGAGAATTTCAACGGGAGGATCGAGAATGAAAGACGGAAAGATTGTGATGAATTTCGGCGAGATCAATCGCCGCACCCTGATGATCGGCGCAGCGACAGGGCTTGCTGTTTCAGCGATGCCAAAGAGGCTGTTTGCGCAGGGCGCCCCCACGCTCGTGACGTCGATTCGCTCACTGTCCAATCCCTACCATGCGGTCTGGAAGTCAGGCGCTGAGGCTTACGCTAAATTCGCAGGGCTGGAGCATGTGACGCTGGTGTCTGAAGGCAACAGCGAAAAAGGTATTGCCGACATTAAGGCGATGCTCGCCAAGACCGGCGGCAACATGGTCTTGAACTCCGACCCGAACGATACCCCGGATGCCCGCCCGATTGTTGAGGCCTGCAAGGCGGCTGGCGCCTATGTGGTTACCCAGTGGAACAAGCCGGCCGACCTGCATCCGAAGGATTTCGACCCAAACTACGTTTCGCATATCGAGTTCGACGGTATCTCCAGCGGCAAGGCAATCGCTGAAATCCTGTTCAAGACCATCGGCGGCTCCGGCGGCATTATCGCGCTTGGGGGCCAGATTTCCAACACGGCTGCCATCGAGCGCAAGAAGGGTCTCGATGAAGCCCTGGCTGCCAATAGCAATATAAAGCTGCTCGATTTCCAGGTCGCTAACTGGAAGTCCACGGAAGCCTTCGACCTAACTGGCAACCTGCTGACGCGCTTTGGCGACGACATCAAGGGCATCTGGGCTGCCAATGATGACATGGGCACGGGCGCTCTCGAAGCTCTGCGCGCGGAAGGTCTCGCCGGCAAGGTCCCGGTCGTCGGCATTGACGGCATCAAGACGGCTGTGGATGCGGTTCGTAGCGGCGAGTTCGCCTGCACGATCACGTCCGATCCCTTCTGGCAGGGCGGTATCGGTCTTGCTCTCGGCTACAATGCTCTGATGAAGAAGTTCGACCCGACATCCGAGCCGCCGGAACACCGCGAGTTCTACGGAAAGGTGGTTTCGATCACCAAGGATAATGTTGAGGAATATTACAAAACCAACATCGAATCCCAGCCGACTTTGGACTGGAGCGATCTATGGGGCCGCGTCACTGGCCAGATCAGAACGTAAGCATCTTCCTATGAGATGCCCGGCGCGGCTTTGCCGCGGTGTATCGCCGGCAGCGGAGTCTTTCGCTGTCGGCTGTTTCAGCCCGGATGCGGAGTATATCTTTTGACGATCAATTCTGAAACCATGAAGCCCGTCACCAACCTGGAGCGGACATCGGCCATGGATGCTGTTTTTGCGCGGTTTTTTCGTGGCGAGGGCGCACGCCGCCTGCGCACGTTTGCGCCGCTGATAGTGCTTGTCGTACTGTGTGTCCTTATCACCATTGCAAACCCTAATTTCATCGAACTGCGCAATATTATCCGTGTAGCAAATTCCGCTGCAGTACCCCTGACGCTGGCGATGGGTATGACGTTCATCATCCTGATGGGCAGCATCGATCTGTCGGTGGAAGGCGCGCTTTCCGTCGCCGCCATGGTGTTGGTGCTGCTCGCAACCAATGACGCCAATGGCAATGACTACGGGTGGCTCGCTGTTATAGCGGCAGTCGCTGCAAGCACGGCCATGGGCCTTTTGAACGGCATCATCCAGACGGTCCTGCGGATTCCGTCATTTATGGCGACGCTCGGTATTTGGTTCATCGGCCTTGGTGTTTCGGTATTCATGCTCGGCGGGTCGGCCGTCCGATTGATGGATAATTCCATCCGCTCGCTGGCGCTGGAGCGGTTCCTCGGGCTGCCTTTGGCCGTCTGGGTCGCAGCCGCAGCCTTCCTATTGGCAATTATCATCCAGTATCACACACGCCTGGGCCGCCATATTCTGGCGATCGGTGGCGGTGAAGACGTGGCCGAACTGTCCGGCGTCAATCTCACGCGTGTCCGCATTACCGCTTTTGGGGTCGCCGGATTCTTCTTTGGTATCGCCGGGGTTTTGGCCGCCGCACAGCTCGGGCAGTCGAATGCGGTGATCGCCGACGGGCGCCTGTTTGCGGCCGTCACTGCCGTGGTCGTCGGGGGAACGGCACTGACCGGCGGCGAGGGTGGCGTGCTCAACACGCTGGTCGGAGTGCTGATCGTCACCGTGCTGGCCAACGGCATGGTGCTCTTGGGCATCTCCCCTTACGTGCAGCAGACCGTGCAGGGCCTGATGATCATCGCAGCCGTCGCGCTGTCGCTCGATCGTCTCCGCCTCAAGATCGTGAAGTGAACGGCCATGCTGTCAGTCAACGGAATCTCGAAATCCTTCATGGGCGTCAAGGCGTTGAAAAACGTTTCGCTGGAAATCCGGCCGAATGAAGTCATCGGCCTGATCGGGGAAAACGGCGCCGGCAAGTCGACGCTGATGCGCACGCTGGCCGGTACGCTGCAGCCGGACTCTGGCACGATGACGCTCGATGGTGAGCGGCTGCGGCTGCGCAGCACGCGCGATGCCGCCTTTCATGGCATCGGTATGGTGTTCCAGGAGCAGTCTCTGCTTCTTAACATGTCGGTTGCCGAAAACATTTATCTCGGTCAGGAACATCAGTTCACCCGGCTTGGCATCGTCAACTGGAAGGCGATGCGGAATGCAGCCCGCCGCCAGCTCGGCAAGATCGGCGTCGATATCGACGTTACGACGCGCACCTCCGAGCTCACCTTCGCGGCCCGCCAGATGGTCGAGCTCGCCAAGGCGCTGACGCTGGAGGAAAGTGTGTCGCGGCCGCTGGTTATCCTGCTTGACGAGCCGACGTCGGTTTTAACATCGTCCGACATCGACGTGCTGTTCGAGCGTATCCGCTCCTTGAAGAAGCGGGCGAGTTTCGTGTTCGTCTCGCACCGTCTCGACGAAGTGCTGCGCATTTCCGACCGGGTCTACACGATGAAGGACGGCGAAGTCGTCGCCGAGCATCAGGCAAGCCAGGTGACGGGGCCGGAACTGCACGAGATCATGGTCGGCCGCGGTCTGCAGACCGAATACTACAAGGAACCACGCCAGATGGCGCCGGGTCCTGAGGTCATTCTGGAAGCCAACGGCCTGGGTGTCAAAGGCGCGTTCCATGGCGTCGACTTCAAGATTCATGCCGGCGAAATCGTCGGCATTGCAGGCGTTGTCGGCTCCGGCCGCGAGGAGATCACCCGCACGCTCGGCGGCTTCCTTCCTCAGACTGAAGGTTCGCTGAGAATCAAGGGCGAGGCCGTGCGTTTCACGTCGCCGGAACAGGCGGTGCGCAAGAGCATCGGATATGTGCCACGCGAACGCCGGCTCGAGGGACTGGTGATGTTCCTGTCAATCGCCGAGAATATCACACTTGCCGATTTATCCAGTGTCATGAAGAACGGCAGGATCGATTATGGTGCCGAGCGGAAGCTGGCCATCGACTGGATCCGCAAATTACGCATCAAGGCGCCCGGTCCTGACATCGCCTGCCGAAAGCTTTCGGGCGGCAATCAGCAGAAGGTAGTGCTTGCCCGCTGGATGACGGCCGGTTCGCGTGTGCTGATCCTCGACCATCCGACGCGTGGCCTCGATGTCGGTGCCAAGGAGGAGGTCTACGAACTCGTCCGCGATCTGTCCGCGCAAGGGATTGCCATCTTGCTTCTATCCGACACGCTGGAGGAGACCATCGGGCTTTCCCACAGGGTCCTCGTCATGCGCGATGGTGAGGTGACGGCTCGTTTCGATGCTGCGGCAGGAAACAAGCCGGACCAGGTCGATCTTGTCCGGGAAATGGTGTGAGGTAACGGCCATGAAGAAACTATCCGATTTTTTTGCGGCGGGCTGGGTCCAGGGCGCCATTCCTCCTGTCCTTCTCGTGCTTTTGATCGCCATCGTCGAGATCGGATCGCCGGGCTTTCTGACAGGCGAGACGTTGGGGCTTTTGCTTGGCAACACTGCCGTGCTCTTCATCCTCGCAACTGGCGTCACTTTCGTTATCCTGATCGGTGGCATTGATCTGTCGATCCAGGCGGTAGCATCATTGGCAAGCGTCATTCTCGCGCAGTTGCTGCCCTCGATCGGCGCATTAGCTTTCCCAGTGGCAATCGCGTCTGGGCTTATCTTCGGTACCCTCAGCGGCATCGTCCATGTACGCCTGCGCGTTCCGTCCTTCGTGGCGACCCTTGCGACCGGGGGCGTCGTTGCGGGCATGGCGCTCTGGTTTGCGCAAGGGCGAGCCATCACCATCGAGGAGGGCGGGCGCCTCAGCACGACATGGATCAACGGCACGCTCGCCGGCATCCCGGTCGTTGCCATCCTCGCAGCGATCGTTGGTATCGTCAGCTTCATGGTACTGCGCTATACGCGCTTTGGCCGATATAGCCTGGCTGTCGGCGCGGGAGAGCCTGCGGCACTCGCCGCAGGTGTCAATGTGGATCGGACAAAGATCATAGCCTTTGCCATTTCCGGGACATTGGCGGCGATTGCCGGCGTCATTCTGGCGGCAAGGCTTTCCAGCGGTTCGCCGAGCCTTGCCAACCAACTGCTACTGCCTGCCATTGCGGCGGTCATTGTCGGCGGCACAGCCATTACCGGCGGTCTCGGCGGAGTGGCGCGCACGGCAGTCGGCGCGCTGATCATCTCGATCGTGCGCATCGGCATGACTTTCATCGGCGTCAACATCTTTGCGGAAAACGTGGTCTTTGGCGCCGTCCTGATCATCGCGGTAGCAATCACCATCGACCGCAGCAAGATCCCGGTCATCAAATGAGAATGATATCTCCTCAAAGGAAAGCGTCCCAAGGATGGAGAAGGAACCGCGGGGTCAACTGCGGTTCCCGAAGCTTGCGCCCTTTACATCGTGTCGAGGCCGATCAATTCGATCTTGTAACCATCCGGATCCTCGATGAAGGCGATATGCGTGGTGCCATGCAGCATCGGTCCCGGCGGGCGCGGAATGCTGGCCCCCTGTTTTTCCAATTCGGCGCAGACAGCGTAGATATCCTGAACGCCGAGCGCCAGATGTCCAAACCCGGTGCCGAGATCGTACCGGTCCTCGCGCCCCCAGTTATAGGTCAGCTCGATGACCGTATCGGTCTCTTCGGGCCCGTAGCCGACAAAAGCGTTGGTGAATTTTCCGCCCGGGTAGTCGTCACGGCGCAAAAGCGTCATGCCGAGAAGCTCGGTGTAGAATTTGATCGACGCATCCAGGTCAAAAACTCGGATCATCGTGTGCATGTTGCGAAAACCGCTGGTAACGCTCATCGTCTTCTTCCTCCGATAAGATTAGGATTTCATTCTGATTTTCGCCATCAAGGTTGTGCGAAAGCACGCATTTCCCTTGATGTTCATTATCAGTGTTGTATGATAACCATGCAACTGATGTCATTGTCCAGTTGTTTTCGATCAGCTTCGGAGGTCGCTTGATGGACGCCGTTACCATACCGCGCGAAAAGCTGCTGGCGACGCTCAAGGCGGCGCTACCTGACGGCATTCTTCTGGCCGCCCAGGATGAGATCGAGCGCTACACCCAGGACTGGTCTGGCGATCATTTCGGCATACCGCTTGCCGTGGCACGGCCGCGCTCCGTCGCTGAGGTCTCCATAGTGATGCGCTACTGCAATGCCAACGACATTCCGGTCGTGCCGCAGGGCGGACTGACCGGCCTTGTTGGTGCTGCCGTCGCCGACCCCGGCGGCGGAGAAGTCGTCATATCGCTGGAAAGGCTGAACAAGCTTCGCTCCATCAGCGCCATCGACTTCGCCATGGTCGTGGAGGCCGGCTGCATCCTAGAGGAGGCTAAGCGCTATGCGGAAGCCGAGGACTGCATCCTGCCAATTACCTTCGGCGCGCAGGGCAGCTGCCGTGTCGGCGGCAATGTGGCCACCAATGCCGGGGGCTTCAATGTGTTGCGCTACGGCATGACCCGCGATCTCGTGCTCGGGCTCGAAGTGGTTCTGGCGGACGGGCGGATCTGGAACGGCCTGAAGCTTCTGCGAAAGGACAATCGCGGCTATGACCTAAAGCAGCTCTTTATCGGCAGCGAGGGAACACTCGGCGTCGTGACCGCCGTGGCGTTGAAGCTGTTTCCGAAGCCGACGCAGGTGGAAACGGCGCTGGTCGGCCTTCGTTCGGTCGATGACGCGATGGCGCTTTATGCCCGCGCGCGGCGCGAATGCAGCGACCTTCTCACGGCTTTCGAGTTGATCCTGCGCGGCGGTATCGAGATCGCGCTGGGTGCACGCCCGGATGTGCGTGATCCACTGTCGCAAATCTGCCCCGTCTATGTGCTGGTCGAGGCTTCCGCCGGTGGTCGCGTCGATCTGCGTGCAATCCTGCAGGATTTCCTGATCGGTGCCGATGATCTCATCCTCGACGGCGTGGTTGCTGCCAGCCGGGCGCAGGGCCAACAGCTCTGGCTTTTGCGGGAGCTCATGGTCGACGCGCAGGGGCGTGGCGGCCGTTACCTCCGGACCGATGTGTCTGTGCCGATCTCGACGCTTGCCGGCTTTGTTGGGGATGCGCTGGAGGCGCTTGGCAAAAGCCACCCTGACGCTTTGCCGGTCACGTATGGTCACGTGGGGGATGGCAATATCCATCTCAATATCGTGCCACCCGCCGGCATGGGTGCAGAGGCGATCGAAACGCTCTTCCATGAAACCGAAGAGGTGATTTTCGATGTCGTCGATCGCTACGGCGGTTCGCTTAGCGCCGAGCACGGCATCGGCAGGGTCAAGCAGGAAGCTTTCCTGAAGCGCATCGACGAGGTTTCGCTTGATCTTGCAGGCCGGATCAAGGATGCGCTAGACCCAACAGGAATCATGAGCCGGGGAAGAATTTTTCCGCCGCGCGCGCAATTTCCGGAAGCAGGTGGGCGATGATGCTGAAACTCGACAAGGTCAATCGCGGCCCGCATCTCTCGACGCTCGTCGCCAGCTCCATCTCTCGCGAAATCGCGCAGGGACGGCTGAGCCCTGGCGATCAACTGCCGACGGAGCAGGCTCTGGCCCAGACCTTCGGTGTTAGCAGAAACGTCGTGCGCGAGGCGATTGCACGGTTGCGTTCGGAAGGCCGCATCTGGTCGCAGCAGGGCCGGGGTGCTTTCGTCGCCGACGTGCCGAACTCCACCGTGCTGACAATCGATCACGATTCGCTGCAGCAGGCCGATGCATTCCAGAACCTCTTCGAAATTCGTGGCATTCTGGAAGTGCAGGTCGCCGCATTGGCTGCACAGCGCCGCACGGAAGCCGATCTTGAAGCCATGAGAGAAGCCCTGGCGACAATGGCGGCGGCGCCCTATGGCAGCGTGACCTGGCTGAAGACGGATCTGGAGTTTCACATGACGGTCGCTGCCGCAACCCAGAACGTCTACATGGTGCCATTTCTGATGTTTGCCTCCGAGCGGGTACGCGACAGCATTCTCGCTTCCGGCAACCAGCGTCGCTCCGACGATCTCGCTAGCATCACGCTGGGCGAGCATCAGCAGATTCTCGATGCCATCGAGGCGGGTGATCCGGACGCGGCGCAACGGGCCATGCATCTGCATCTGGCGGGTGCCGCGCAGCGCGTTGGTCTGTCGCTGGCTGCCGATCCCGCAGATATCGAACCGGGCTCTTTGAGCGCGGCCATTCAGGAAACGTCCAAGGATATCCAGAAATGACAGGCAGGCTTGAAGGAAAGACAGCGGTCGTAACGGCCGCTGGCCAGGGCATGGGCCGTTCGGCCGTCCTCGCTTTTTCACGCGAGGGCGCAACGACCATCGCCACCGATATCGACGCAGCGAAATTGCAGTCGCTGGAAGGTTTGCCCGGCGTCGCAACACGGGAACTCGACGTGCTGAACGCCAAGGCGATCACGGATTTCGCTGCGGATATCCAAGCACCCGACATCCTTTTCAATTGCGCAGGCTATGTCCATAATGGCTCGATCCTGGAGTGCGACGAGGACGCCTTCGATTTCTCCGTGAACCTTAACGTGCGGGCGATGTACCGTATGATCCGTGCCTTCCTGCCCGGCATGATCGACAACGGCGGTGCCTCCATCGTTAACATGGCCTCTGTCGCCTCGACGGTGATCGCCGCCCCCAATCGCTTCATCTACGGCACCACCAAGGCCGCCGTCATCGGCATGACTAAGTCCGTTGCGCTCGACTATGTCGGCAAGGGCATACGCGCCAATGCGATCTGCCCCGGCACGGTCGAAAGCCCTTCACTGCAGGACCGAATGCGGGCGACCGGCGATTACGATGCAGCACGCGCCGCCTTCATCGGACGTCAGCCGATGGGCCGGCTGGGGTCGGCGGAAGAAGTCGCCGAACTTGTCGTCTTCCTCGCCAGTAACGAATCGGCCTTCATGACCGGCAATGCCATCGTGGTCGACGGCGGCTGGTCGAACGCCTGATCATCGCTTTCATCTTTCACAGGATACAATCATGAAACTTCTTCGTTATGGCCAGCCGGGCGCCGAAAAGCCCGCACTTCTCGATGCCGACGGCAAGGTGCGCGATCTCTCCGGCCACGTGCCGGACATTGGCGGCGCAGTGCTGACAAGCGCCGGCATTGCTGCGATCGAAGCACTCGATCCGAAGAGCCTGCCGCTGGTCGAAAACCCCGGCCGCCTCGGGCCGTGCGTGTCGCGCGTCGGCAAGTTCATCTGCGTCGGCCTCAACTATGCCGACCATGCTGCCGAGACCGGCGCCAACATCCCGGAAGAACCGATCCTGTTCATGAAGGCGACCAGCGCCATCACCGGCCCGAACGACAATGTCATCATCCCGCGCAACTCGAAGAAGACCGATTGGGAAGTCGAGCTCGGCGTCGTCATCGGCGACGAGGCGCGCTATGTCACAGAAGGGGATGCGATGACGCATGTTGCCGGCTATTGCCTGATCAACGATGTGTCGGAGCGCGCATTCCAGTCGGAGCGTGGCGGCCAGTGGACGAAGGGCAAGTCGGCCGACAGTTTCGGCCCGATCGGCCCCTGGGTGGTAACGCGAGACGAGATCGCCGATCCGCAGAACCTGAAGATGTGGCTGACCGTCGACGGCGTATCCCGCCAGAACGGGTCGACGAAAACGATGATCTTCACCGTGCCGTTCCTCGTTCACTACATCTCGCAGTTCATGAGCTTGCAGCCAGGCGATATCATTTCCACCGGCACGCCTCCCGGGGTCGGTCTCGGCATCAAGCCCGACCCGATCTTTCTGCAGGCCGGCCAGACCATCAAGCTCGGCATCGAAGGGCTCGGCGAGCAGCAGCAGCTGACGGTCGACGCCGCCTGATTTCAGCTCAGTGCAACGATGCGCCCTGGGCATACTAGCCCAGGGCGCGCATCCTCGCGGCGGTTGCCAGAATGCGCATCGCGGCGCAGGCCGCGCCATAGCCGTTGTCTATATTGCACACCGTAAGACCCGGCGCGCAGCTGACCAGCATGGCGTTGAGAGCCGTCCGCCCACTCTCCGCGGCACCATAGCCGACCGAGGTCGGAACGCAGATCATTGCCGAGGAGACGAGGCCACCTAGTACGCTGGCGAGTGCCGCATCCATTCCTGCGACCGCAATGACGACCGGATGGTGACGGATTTCATCCAGCCGCTCGGTCAATCGCCAGAGCCCCGCCACGCCGACATCGACGATCAGCGAGGCTTCGACGCCCGCGTGGCGCAGTGTGCGCGCTGCCTCGCGCGCAACCGAAGCGTCGGACGTTCCCGCGGCGACAATGGCGACAGCGCCACGTGAAGCGACAGGCCGCAGTGGGCCGAAAAATGCTGTCAGGGAAATTGCGCAGTAGTCGATCCGCTCCTGATGCGCGGGCGAAAGCGCCGTCAGTTTATCCGGGTCGATACGTGTTAAAAGGAGGCCGGCATCTCGTTGCAATGCGCCGTCCAGAATGGCATCGATCTGTGTCGCCGACTTCATCTGGCAGAAGACCGCCTCATCAAGGCCGATACGCTCGGCGCGGCTGAAGTCGAAGACGATGTCGTTGCCGCTCATGGTTTGGCCCCGACGAATGCGCTGCCGTTGCGATAGGCGGCAAAGGCGATGGACTTGTCGGCCAGGTTAATCGGCAGGAGTTCGGCGATCGACGTTGTCAGTACCAAACGTTCGGACGGACTTGCGGCATCGAGGCTCAGTGCGTCGAGTTCGACGACGATGCCGGCCTGCCGGACGCGGCAGCGCACGATGCGTGGCGAGAGCCGATCCGCAACAAGCAGTTCAACCGCATGGATGGCCTTCAGGGTTTCCGGTTCGATGCGGATCAGCGTTTCGACCCGGCTTGAAAGACAGGGCGAAGCGGGGAGATCGGAGAGAACGCCGAGGCCGAGGCTGCGGGCGAGCGCGCGCACACCGGTCTTGTCTATCCTGGCTTCGAGATAGGGATGGCGGACGCAATATTGGCGGGCGGCGTCCAGCCCCGGCCGGTATTCGGCGAGATCGTCCGTGTTGGCGCCCGACAAGATTTGGCGGTCGGTCAGATCGGTGATTGTGCCATAGAGATTGACCTTGCAGAAGAAACAGCGATTGAGCGGATTGCTCCGATATGTCTCGTCCACCAGTTCCCCGGCATCAATGACCCGCAAATCCCAACCCTCGGCCGCAGCCCATCGCCTGACGCGCTGCGTCGCCTCTGGCGGAACAGCTGGCGAAGCAGCATGCATCATCGTTACCTGATTGCGGCCTAGAGTGCGGTTTGCGAGAACTGCGAGCGTCATCGAATCCACGCCGCCGCTAACGGCGACCGTTGCCGGACCCATATCCCGGAGAATGTCGCGCAGCGCGTCCATCATCCTGCGTCCTTCGCCTTGTCTGCCATCTCGACTGTCCTGCGGATCGTATCACGTGCGCCCTTGCCGGCAACAACGGCGAGATCGTCCGCCTCTATTTTTATGGTCGGACCGCCTGGCCTTTCGACAGTCTTGGTGCGAAGCACTCGGCCGTTTCCTTGGATTTCCCTTACCTCGCGCGCCAGCACCATGCGCTGAACCAGAGAATGCCGGACACCGATCGTGCTGGTTTCCTCGAAAACACGCTGCGCGACGGACTGCAACGCATCCGGACGGGCGAGAATGCGCACATGTGCGATCATCCGGCCTTTCTTGCCGAACATCGGTGCCTGCACCACGTCGAGCACGCCATCCTGCACCCGCAGGTGATCGATCGCATGGGCAAGATCCTCACCGGTCTGGTCGTCTGTCTCGAATTCGATCACGGCGATCGTTTCCGCCGCGGGAGCATCCATCTGTGTGTCGAAGCAGAGAATGCGCAAGCAATTGCTGATGCCCGGCAACGCTCTCGTTCCAAACCCGTGGCCGGAGGCAATCAGGGTGCGGGGTAAGCGGGATGCGGGTTCCTTGCACAGATAACGCAGGATTGCGGCACCCGTCGGGGTGACCCGCTCGCCGCCGATGCCATCATCGATGGTCGCGAAGCCTTCCATCAGCAGCGCCGTCGCGGGGGCGGGGACCGGCAACAGGCCATGCGCGGTCCGAACCCGTCCGGAACCGAGCGGCAAGGCCCCTGTTGTCCAGGTCACAGCATCCAGCTGTGTGATCAGATAGGCTGCGCCGACAATGTCGGCAATCGAGTCCCAGGCGCCGACCTCGTGAAAGCTGATCTCGTCGGGCATGGTTCCGTGGACTCTCGCCTCCGCTTCGGCCAACAGCGCGAAGATGCCGATCGCATGCATGACAACGGTGGAATCGAGCTGGGAGTTCTCCAGCGCCGTTCGAATGTCTCGCCACGCAACATGCGTGTGTGCGTGCGTATGCTCATGACTATCGCCGTGATGATGATCGTCATCATCATGATGGTGGTGCTCCTGAACAGGGCGATACTCGACAGGCACCGGTCCCTTCTGCATGCGGTCGACCAGAAAACGCCGCCCTGTCAGCACGCCATCACTGTGTTTAACAACTGCGACGGAAACATCATCGATCAACGGGCAACGCGACAGTGTTTCACGAAGGCCGGATTCGAAGTCCGGCCGGACGTCGAGGACGGCAGCAACGAACATGTCGCCGGCAATGCCGCCGACGGGATCGAGGTGAAACGCCTTCATCGTGCTTCCCCCACCTTATCGCGATTGGATCGGATTTGTCAGCGATACGCCGTTAAGGCCGGCAATCACATCCGAAAGTGCAGGAACGAAAGCCTCGCCATGGCCGGTTGCGACAGCGGTGGCAAAGCTGTTGCGCACCGCCGCGCCGATCGGGTTGGCGACGCCTGTGGCTTGGGCAAAGGACGCGAGATAGGACATGTCCTTCAAAGCGTTGACCATGGCAAAGCGCTGCGCGTTCTCGTTGCGGTTCAGCACGAAGTCGAAGAATGCCTGGTAGAAGGAGCAGTCCATGCGGCTGCCGCGAATGACACTGTCGAAAACCTGCGGCGTCAGCCCGGCCTTGACGCCGAGCGTCAATGCCTCGGAATAGATAGCGGAATAGCCCATCGAGATGAAGTTGTTCAAAAGCTTCATGGTGTGGCCGCTGCCGGTCGGGCCGGTATGGATAACACGTGCGGCAAACGCATCGAAAACCGGTTTTGCCCGCGCGAAAACTTTCGGCGCCCCGCCGGACATGACATCCAGCTTGCCTTCGGCGGCTTCCTTTGGCGTGCGGGCCAAGGGCGCATCGATCAGGGTGATGCCGTTTGCCGCAAGATCGGCAGCCAGAGCAACGGTGGTCGAAGGATTTGACGTCGAGCAATCAATGATCAGGAGCGGCTTGCCGGCCGAGGCGAGGCCTTCTGGTCCCTTGATCGCCTGCTCCACCTGTGGCGACCCGGTGACGCAGAGCACGACGATATCGCTTGCCATCGCCAGTTCCCGTGCCGTCTTTGCTTCGATGGCGCCCTTGGCGACCAGATCGTCAATCGCTTCCCGGCGCCGATGGGCAAGCACGCTCAGCGGAAACCCCTTCGCCAGCAGATTGGCGGCCATGCCGGAGCCCATGGCGCCGAGGCCGATAAATCCGATCCGTTCGTTCATGATGTCTTCTCCCGGGTGGTTCAGCTCTGCTGTTGCAGGCCTGTTTTGCTTTTTTTGCTGCCATCGGATAGCAGGAGTGAAGTGGATTTCGCGGAAAGGGCTCGCGTGAAAGGGTCTCTGAGACGATGACGGAAAAGGAAGGGGCGTTGTTCAACGCCATCCAGCATACGCCGAACCTGCGCAGCGGTCTGGTTGATACGCTGATCGCCCAGATCGAATCCGGCGATCTCGCGCCCGGGCAGCGGCTGCCGACCGAGCAGGCGATCATGACGGCGACCGGCGTCAGCCGCACAGTTGTGCGCGAAGCGCTTGCGTCTCTGCGAGCCAAGGGATTGATTACCACACGTCAGGGCCTCGGTGCCTTCGTTTCCAATGATCCCAACCCCAGGTCTTTTTCCATCGTTCCAAACGACCTTGAATCGATCGAGGAAGTTATCAGTGTGCTGGAACTGCGCATCGGCATCGAGGTTGAGGCGGCAGGTTTCGCGGCGCTGCGACGCACCGACGAGGATCTCGAGCGGATGCAGGCCAGGCTCGACGCGCTCGATGTGTCCATTATGGGCGGTGGCTCCGGGGCTGCCGAGGATTTCGCTTTTCACCGGGCGATCCTGGTGGCGACGCAGAATTCCTATTATGCCCGTCTGTTCGATACGTTCGGCAACCTGATGATTCCGCGGCAATGGGCCCGGTTCGATACGATGGGGCCGGCCGAGCGGCAAAAGCATATGGCTCGCATGCGCCGCGAACACGGCGCAATCTTTGCTGCTATCCGCGATCGCGACGAGAGCACCGCTAAAAAAACGCTGCGTAGCCATCTCACCCGAAGTGCTGCCCGCTTCGCGGAACTTCGCGATCATTCCGGGCAACCGACGTCCTGAACGTTCAAGCCGAGAACTGCGGAATGACATACGGCCCCTCCGGGATGACTGCCACCTGACGATTGCCGCTGCGCTCCATGCTACTCGCGATCGCATTTGTGAGGTCGGCGATCATGGTCACGCCGGTCAGTTCGCGGTCCGCGCCGGCAAGACCCGTCGTGTAGAGTTCGATGCGGCCGACCCGCATCGGCTTCAACTGCATCTCCGTCTGCCATTCGTCGATTTCGGCAAGTGACTTGGCGGTCAGGGTCGCGAGGAACCGTTCGGGACCGAGTTCGACCAGCCGCGCCTGCGCTTCGCGAAATTCATGGGATCCGAAGCCTTCCGAGCACTCGGAGACCATGATCAGCGTGCCTCCGGGTTCCAGAATGTCGAGCGGCGTCACCATCCCCTTGATCGTCTGGTAATAGGTCTTGTCGAGCGGATAACCGGCCGAGGAGGTGACGACGGTGCAGTATTTTCGCGGCAGACCGATGCGCGTTGCTTCACTGACGAATTCGACGGCGGCGGCATGGCTGGCGATGATTTCGCCGAAGGTGACGCAGACGAGGTCCCGCTCTTCGTCGAGAACGGTGTTCAGTGCGTAGACCTCGCCGAGCAGCTTGACGATTTCGAGCTGCTCCTCATGCAGTGGATTGCCGATCAGATTGCACTGGACGGCCAGTGGATGTTCCATGAAGCGGGCGGAATGGAAGGTGCGGATGGTTTCGTGATGAGCGACGCCGGGGGCGATCACCTTCCGGCCGCCCGACCAGCCGGCCATGAAATGCGGCTCCACGAGCCCGGTTGCGATCCGCAGGTCGGCTTCGACGAAAAGCTTGTCGAGTTTGACCGGCGTAGCCCGTGTCGGCGTGAAGCCGAGATCGATGTGGTCTTCCTCATTGCGGGCGTAGTGGTTTTCGACGCGCACAGTTTCGAGCACCCATGGGTCGCCGACCAGTTCGGCCAATTCTTCACCGAGATTGGGCCGGTGCAGGCCGGTCGCGACCAAGACGGAGATGTTTTCGCGCAGAATGCCGCCGGCAAGCATGGTCTCGATCATCGGGCGTAGGAAGAGATGGTTCGGAACCGGCCGGGTGATGTCGCAGATCAGGATGCAGGCACTGTTGCGGCCCTTGACCAGCTGCGATAGGGGCGATGAGGCAATTGGATTTTCGAGCGCCTCCATCACGGCCGCTTTCGGATTACCGATCTTTGGCAATTGTTGTTTGCGAATGACCGTCGGTTCGGCGCCTTTGGGCATCCGCACGGTCAGGTGGCCGTGTCCATAGGAAAGCGCAATCGTTTCGTCCTGCATCACGCCGTCTCCTTGATTCCGCCGAGATAAAGCTCACGCATCAGCGACATATCCCTGAGTTCATCAATTGGCCCGGAGATGGCGATGCGGCCATTTTGCATCAGATAACCACGGGCAGCAACGGAGAGGGCAAGCCCTGCATTCTGCTCGACGAGCAGAACCGACGCGCCGAAGCGCTCGCCGATATTGAGGATGATAGCCTTGATTTCCTTGACGAGAAGCGGCGAGAGGCCGAGCGATGGCTCATCGAGCAAAAGCACCTTCGGTCTTGCCATCAGACCGCGCGCGATCGCCAGCATCTGTTGCTGGCCGCCGCTTAGCGATCCGCCCTTGTCGTTGCGTTTTGCGGCAAGGATCGGAAAGAAGGATTCCATCGTCTTCACGTCGGCATTGATGCCGTCGGCATCGCGGCGGGTATAGGCGCCGAGACGCAGGTTCTCCTCGACCGTCATGTCGGCAAAGATGCGCCGGCCTTCCGGCACCAGCACCACGCCGCGCTTGGCCATCACGTCCGGCGGCTGACCGGTCACGGTCTCGCCATCGAAGGTGATCTGCCCAGCACGTGGCTTGACGAGCCCGGCGATGGTACGCAGCAGCGTAGATTTGCCAGCACCATTGGGGCCGAGAATGGTGATGATCTCGTTCTTTTCGAGGGTCAGCGATGCGTCGCGATTGACGATCGTCGGACCATAGCCGGTGGTGACATTGGAGACGGAGAGCAGGGTCACAGTTCACCTCCGAGGTAGACTTCGAGAACCTTCGGGTCGTGCAGCACCTCCGTCGTTGGCCCGTCGGCGATCTTCGCGCCGAAATCGAGCACGGCGAGGCGCCTGCAAAGCATCTGCATCAGCTTCATGTCGTGGTCGATGACGCAGACGCTGATGCCGTGCGCTGGAAACTGCTGGACGAGACCCACCAGTGCCGCCGTTTCGCGATCGTTGAGGCCAGCTGCGGGTTCATCAAGCAGCAGCAGCGAAGGGCGTGTCGCAAGCGCAAGAGCGAGGCCAAGCAGGCGCAGGCTGCCGAAGGGCAGGATGCCGGCTTTCTCGTTGGCCAGACTAAGAATGCCGACGAATTCCAAAAGCGAGGCCGGTGTCGGCCAGGCGAAATCGGTGCGGGCGGATGCGGCGGAGTGTTCGGTGGCGATCTGGACATTTTCCAGCACGGTCAGCCCTGGGAAGGCCATGGCCTGCTGGAACGTGTAGCCGATGCCGTTGCGCGAAATCTGGTTGGCGGGGATGCCGGTAATGTCCTTGCCCTTCCAGGTCACGGTGCCGGCGGTCGGCTTGTGAACGCCGGTGACGACATTGAACAGCGTCGTCTTGCCGGACCCGTTCGGTCCGACCACGCCCAGGATCTCGCCTTCGTTGATCGCGAGATCCACGCCTGACAGCGCGGTGACGCCGCCGAACTGTTTGCGCAGGCCCTTGATGTCGAGAATGGCGTTCATCGGCCGACCTCCGAAACATTACCCGTTGCCGGCGTGCGCTTCGACATCTTGACGAGCCAGGTCCAGCCATCGGCAATACCGGCGATCAGGCCATTGGGCAGGAAAAGGATGACCGCGATCAGGCAGACGCCGTAGAGAATCCGGGACTGGACCGGATCGAGGTTCAGGACTTCCGGCAGGAAGGAGACGAGGATGCCGCCGGCAAGCGGCCCGAGCAGGAGGCGCGCGCCGCCGATCATGACCATCAGCGCCAGATAGATGCTCGGGAAGGAGGCGAACTGGCCGGGCGAGATATGGCGCAGGAAGTAGGCGAGCAGTACACCGGAAACGCCGGCAAAAACGCCGCTGACGATGAAGGCGCCGATCTTGTGGCCGCCAACATTGATGCCGAGTGCCGCAGCCAGTTTCTCGTTTTCACGGATGGCGCGCAGCGTCCGGCCGTAGGATGAATTGATGATCGCCCAGCTTGCCACCGCGCTGATCGTCACGAAGGCGACGACGAGCAGGTAAAAGCGCGACAGGACATCAAGGTCCACGCCGAACATCGTTACGGGCTTGCCCAAGTCGAGGCCGCTGGCAGCGCCGGTATAATCGCCGCCGTTGGTCAGGATGATCGTCAGCAATTGCCCAAATGCGAAGGTCATGATGACGAAGTGGTGGCCGCTGACCCGAAGCGACGGAATGCCGATTATCGCCGCGACGATGGCGGCCATGATGCCGGCGACCGGAATGGATACCCAGAAACCGATATCGAAATCCCGGGCAAGAAGGGCTGCCGTATAGGCGCCGACGCCGACCAGAGCCGCATGGCCCATCGACAGGATGCCCGTCTGCCCGAACAGCACGGAAAGGCCATAAAGCGCGATGATGTTGATGCCGGCCGAGATGGCAAGCGATAGAAAGCGATTGCTTGGCGAGAATAGCGGAACGAGCGCCAGCAACAATAGTACGATAAGAACCGGTGCGAGCGAGCGCACCGAGGAGACGGATTTGATCATTGTGTTTGACCGATCATGTTCATAGACCTCCATCACGCCATTTTCGGGCCGCTGGTGCCGCCAAAGAGACCATGGGGACGGAACAGCAGGACGAGGATCATCAGGCCGAACGAATAGGCATCGGTCCATTCTGAAAAGCCGTAGCCCGCGCTTAAACCTTCTACGATGCCGAGGATCAGCCCGGCTGCGACGGCGCCCGACAGATTGCCCAGCCCCCCAATCAGCGCGACGGCAAAGCCCTTCATGACCATCGTACCGCCGGTAAACGGCGTGATCGGGAAAAGTGCAATCAGCAATCCGCCGCCAAGACCGGCCAGCGCGCTGCCGAGCACGAAGACGCCGGTGATGTAGCGGCGTACCGGAATGCCCATCAGGGCAGCAGTATCGCGGTCTTCTACGCTGGCGCGGAGCGCGCGTCCGTACCGGCTGCGGGTGATCATCACATAAGTCATGGCAACGACGGCAATGGTCATCAGAATGACCATCACCCGGACGGAAGCGATGCGTACGCCGCCGATTTCCCACACGGTGGTCAAGGGACGTGGAATGCTCTTCTGGTTGGCATTCCAGAATAGGATGACGATGTGTTGGAGAACGACGATCAGGCCGAGCGAGACGATGAAGCCGTTCGTCGGCCGTGCCAGCGTGAAGCGGAAAATTACGCGCTCCAGCACGAAGCCCATCAGTGCGACTGCAAGAACGCCGAGGACGAGCGCGAGCGGAAATGCAATACCTTTGCTGACGGCAAGCCAGGTGACGATGCTGCCAACCATCAGGAATTCGCCATGCGCGAAGTTGATGATGCCGGTCAAGCCAAAGATGAGAGTGACGCCGACTGCGATCAGCGTGATGACGCTGGCGATCGACAATCCGTTGAGGAGCTGTTGCAGGAGAATGTCCACGGCGGTTTTCCTGTCGGTTGCCTTACCACTTGCAAAACTGCACGGCCTTTTCTGGAACGATAGTCCGCCGAACAGTGACATCCGGCGGACTTGAAGGCTGTGGCGAAGGAGCACCGTCGCCTTCACTCGGGGAGAGTTGTTATTCAGGCGCCTTTTCCGGCGGCTGCTGCATCGAGCACGTAATGTCGCCACCGGGAGCTGCCGCGCAGACTTCCGTTGCGTGGGTTACTTGATGTGTTTCGTTGAAGGCGAGGCTATCCGAAACCACGCCGGAATATTTCATCGACATCAGCGCATCGACGGTCTTGTCCGGATCGAAGGAGCCGGCCTTTTCCCACGCCTTGGCGAGGAAGTGGACGTAGTCATGATACAGCAGCGACACGGACGAGGTCACCCCATGTGGTGCGCCAGCCGCAAAATAGGCATCGAAATAAGGCTTCGAGCCAGGGTTGGATGATGCCCCCCAACAGATCGGCACACAGCTCATGGCCACCGGAACGTCGGAGGTCAGGCCACGTTCCTTCCAGATGCCGGGGTCTACGCCGAACATGAAGTAGCTCTTGGCCGCTCCAAGTTCGAGAGCCTGCGGCAGTGCCGTGAGCGTCGAGTCGCCGTTGTACCAGAAGTGGATGATGTCTGGATCGTAGCTCTTAGCCTTGGTCAGGAAGGGTGAGAAATCGGTGGTTTCAGGCGGGTAAAAGATGATGTCTGGAACGTCCTGGCCTTCCGCCTTCAGCGCGGTGATGTAGAAGGATGACAAGAACTGGCCTGTCGCATCATTGCCGGCGATGACGACGGATTTCTTCGGCTTAGCGCCGAGCAGGGGTTCGAGCAGGCTGAGAACCCCGCGTGCGGTCGACCCCGAACGCTGAAATTCCTGGGGTTCCGACTGGAAGAGGTAGTGGTTTTCCCCGCCGGCCTTGACGGCATCCGGCGTCAGGACCTTACCGAGCGTTGAGTTGCCTGCGAAATGCAGAAGTTTGGCGGGCTGGGTTATCTTTGCCATGGCCAGCGTGAAGTCGTGCGATTCCGATCCGAAGATCGCCGCGACCTTCTCGTCGCGCACCAGTTCTTGCGTTGCCGCGATTGCCGTTGCGATGTCCGTGCGGTCGTCCCGCTTGACCATTTCGAGCTTGTAGTTCTTGCCGCCGACATTGATGCCGCCGGCATCGTTGATCTGCTTCACGGCAAGTCCGACGCCTGCGGGTAGCGTATGTCCGGCCGAAACGAAGGCGCCGGACTCAGCGGCAACAACCCCGATCTTGACTGTTTCTCCTGCGTCCTGGGCGAGCACCGGAAGTCCCGGCGCGCCAAGACACAGCGCCAGTGTGGCGCTCCTCACTAGATTGCTTTTCACGGTTTCCATCCTCCCGATGAATTTTGCAGTCTTACCGGGTTGTCGTACAACCCTGTTTTCTGATAATACTGACCTAAGCGGATGTCAAGCGATTGTCGCTTGAGCTTCGTCCGGCAAAAAAAGCCGGTTTGAGCGAATTGGGAGAACAGCATGCGATCAAAACCATTTGGCCGAACAGGCCGTAATGTCAGTGAATTAGGCTTCGGTGCATGGGCGATCGGTGCCGCGTGGGGCGAGGTCAATGACGATGACGCCATCAAGGCCTTGCACGCGGCGCTGGACGGCGGTGTGACCTTCATCGACACGGCCGACGTCTATGGCGATGGCCATTCGGAGCGGCTGATCGCAAAGGCTATGAAGGAGCGCGGTGGCGAACGGCCGTTTATTGCAACCAAGGCCGGACGGCGCTTGCCGGAACAGACGGTTACCGGCTACAGCGCCGATAATCTCACGTCCTATGTCGAGCGTAGCCTGGAGAATCTCCAGACCGATACGCTCGATCTGGTGCAGCTGCATTGCCCGCTCACCGACCTATATTATCATCCGGAAGTGTTCGGGCGCCTCGACCGACTCGTCGAGCAGGGCAAGATCCGCAATTACGGCGTCAGCGTCGAGCGCGTCGAGGAAGCGCTGAAAGCGATCGAATACCCGGGTGTCGTCAGCGTGCAGATCATCTTCAACGCCTTCCGCCAGCGTCCCGCCGAGCGGCTCTTCGCTCTGGCGCAGGAAAGACAAGTCGCAATCATCGCCCGCGTTCCGCTGGCCAGCGGCCTGCTTTCCGGAAAGTTCAAGCCCGACACCAAATTCGAAGCGACCGACCACCGCCTTTTCAACCGCAACGGCGAAGCCTTTGATGTCGGCGAGACCTTCTCGGGCGTGCCCTATGAAGTCGGTCTCGATGCGGTGGAGCGTATCCGTCCGCTGGTCTCCGGCGATACGACCATGGCCAAGTTCGCCCTACGCTGGATCCTGATGTTCGATGCCGTCACCGTCGCCATTCCCGGTGCCCGCAATCCGGCGCAGGCCCAATCCAATGCCGAAGCGGCGGCGCTGCCAGCTCTTTCGAAGGATGTCATGGAAAAGATCGTCCAAATCTATGACGAGGATATCCGAAAATACGTTCATCAGAAGTGGTGAGAGAGCCCCGGTCCAACACATGAAACCAACGGATATTTCCATGGCCAATCCCATCATTGATTCACATCACCACTTCTGGGACCCGAAAAGCGGCGGCGACTATGGCTGGCTCAGCGGTCCCTTTGAACCGATCAATCGCGTCTTCGAGCCCGCAGATCTCAGGCCCTCGCTGGAAGCCAACAGGGTCTCCGGAACCGTGCTGGTCCAGACCTGGAACGATCTCGGCGAAACCTGGGATTTCATCCGCACGGCGCAGGTGACGGATTTCGTCGCCGGCGTCGTCGGCTGGGTCGATCTCACCGATCCTAATGTCGGGGAAACGCTGGCGGAGCTCAAGGCCAGCCCCGAAGGAAAATGGCTGGTCGGCATTCGCCACCTGATCCAGACGGAGAACGATCCGAACTGGCTGCTGCGTGACGATGCATGCCGGGGACTTCAGGCCGTCGAGGCGGCGGGACTGGTCTATGACCTTGTGCCGAACCTGCCGCAACTGCCCTCCTGCGTGCGCACAGTCGAAGCGTTTCCGAAGATGCGCTTTGTGCTTGACCACATTTCCAAACCCAATATCCGCGATCGGGATTTCGACGACTGGTCACGGCTGATGCATGGTTTCCGCGCCGAGCGGGATCACGTCTGGTGCAAGCTCTCCGGCATGGTGACGGAGGCGGACTGGCAGAACTGGACGCCGGAAGACCTCAAGCCCTATGTCCGCGAGGTCGTCGATATCTTCGGTGTCGATCGCTGCATGTTCGGGACCGACTGGCCGGTCTGCCTCGTCGCGGCAAGCTATGACCGCGTCGTTGATGCATTGCGGGAATGCCTGAAGGATCTCAGCGAAAGTGACCTGGACAAGATCTTCGGCGCCAATGCCATCGAGGCCTATCGGTTGCCGGGATTTTTGTCCCGGTCGGGCGGGTGATCGGACATGGCCAAAGATAATCACCGTCGCATCGGCTTTGCATCTCGGCTCGGCTTCGGGGCAAGCGGGATCGGCACCCTCTATCGGGACGTCTCGGAGAAAGCAGCGCGGGAGGTTCTGGCGACGGCCTATAATGCAGGCCTGCGCTATTTCGATACCGCGCCGCTATATGGCCATGGCCTGAGCGAACTCAGGCTCGGCCAATATCTGCGCACCGTGCCGCGCAATAGCATCACCGTCTCCACGAAAGTCGGCCGTTACATGGTGCCGCCACGCGGGGAGGCCGTCGACTATGGGCTTTGGGCTTCTCCGTTGCGGCTGAAGCCCGTGTTCGACTATAGCTACGACGGGACGATGCGGTCGCTGGAGCAGTCGGCCAACCGTCTCGGCTTTCCGGATTTCGATCTCGTCTATATCCATGATGTCGACCGGTTCACCCACGGCGATGCCTACGATCGCCGTTTTGGGGAGGCCATGGAAGGCTCCTACCGGGCGCTCGACGACCTACGCAAGGCGGGTCATGTCAAAGCAATCGGTGTTGGCGTCAACGAAGGCGATGTTGCGACGCGCTTTGTCGAGGAGGGGCACTTCGATGCCGTGATGATCGCCGGGCGTTATACGTTGCTGGATCACAGCGCCGCCGATGACCTTTTTCCCGCAGCCGAAAAGGCCGGCACGGAAATCGTCGTCGCCGGCGTCTTCAACTCCGGCATCCTGGC
Source organism: Pararhizobium sp. PWRC1-1 (assembly GCF_049897905.1). Taxonomy (NCBI): domain Bacteria; kingdom Pseudomonadati; phylum Pseudomonadota; class Alphaproteobacteria; order Hyphomicrobiales; family Rhizobiaceae; genus Pararhizobium; species Pararhizobium sp. PWRC1-1. The sequence goes on from NZ_JAFCXE010000033.1 coordinate 32,545, forward strand.
GACGGGGTCGGCCAAGAGCGCCGCAACTTACGACTACGGCGCGCCACCGGCGGAGATCACGGCACGGGCGCAGCGGATCGAGCGGATCTGCGAAAAGCACGGCGTCCCGCTGCAGGCCGCCGCTATCCAGTTTCCGTTCCGCAACAGGCTGGTATCGGCAGCGGTGCTCGGGATGAGCAGGCCGGAGCGGATTGCGCAGAACCTGGAATGGTCAAAATATCCTATTCCGGAAGCATTCTGGACTGACATTGACGGTCTTCGCTAAATCCAGTCTGCCTTTAATGACACGCCGCCGGATTTCCGTCCGGCGGGTGTCATAGTCTCAGGCGGCAGCACCCACCGGGAGAGGCGAGCCGGACTCCACGAGTCCCTCGGTCATCAGGTCGTTCCAAAGGGTAGCAGGGATATTCACCCGCATGTAATCCAAATTCTGGGTCAGTTCAGCAACGGAGCGCGCGCCAGGGATGACGCTGACGACGGCGGGATGACCGAGCGGAAACTGGAGCGCTGCCGCGGGCAGGGGAACGCCGTAGCGGTCGCACACGGCTTCGATCCGCCGGACGCGATCAAGCACATGCGGAGGCGCCGCACGGGTGTTGAAAGTGGCGCCGTCCCTTGCACCGGTGGCGAGAATGCCGGAATTGTAGGGGCCACCGATAACGATCTTGGTGCCGCGCGCTTCGCATACTGGGAAGAGAACCGATAGCGGCTCCTGTTCCAAGAGGGTGTAACGCCCGGCCAGCAGGAAATAATCGAAATGTCCGGCAATGACGAAGTCCGACAGCATCTGCCACTGGTTGATGCCGACGCCGACCGCCTTGATCACGCCCTGCGAGCGAAGCTCGTCAAGCACGATATAGGCGCCGTCCATCGCCTCGCGGAAACGGCTCCGGGCATAGGGGTCTTCGCCCGGCATGAAATGAATGGCCTCGTCGGGGTCGTGGATCGCCAGCATGTCGACATAGTCGGTGCCGAGCCGCTTCAGCGTGCTTTCGACCGAGCGCAGCACGCCATCGCGGGAATAGTCGAAATCGGCGCGAAATGGCGGCGCTTCGTCCCACAATTGCGGCGTCATCTCCCACTGCGGAATGGGAACGAGGTCGTAGCCGACCTTCGACGAGATGACGATCTCGTTGCGCGGCAGCGACTTGATCGCCTCGCCTAGGCGGCTTTCCGCCAGGCCGAAACCATAGACCGGGGCCGTGTCGAAATAGCGGATACCGTTCTCATAGGCTGCATATACGGTCGCAAAGGCATCCTGGGGGTCGGTGGCACGATACATGTTGCCAAGCCCGGTTCCTCCCAGCCCCATCGTGGTAACGCTCAGGCCGTCCATCACGGCCCTCGACAGAATTTTCTTCATTTCAACTCCCTGTACCCTCGTTCCCGCAAGAAGGCATACTCGATCACTATCTTTGCGCGGCCCGACGCCAGACCGTATAAAGACATTGACACATAACTTGTCGTACAACAAGGTAAGAGGATGATTGCGTGAAGCCGCGATGCGCGTGCAGCGCTTTTCGCAATCTCTCATATCGAACGGGGCGGCCAGGAACTCAAAGCGGATCGCCTTGATAAAAAGGGACGGAAACGATGAAAATTGACGTAAGGCACGCCTCGCACCCGGAGGCGGTCCGGGCCTTCGATACTGAAAAGCTCAGGACGCAGTTTCTCGTCGAAACGATCTTCGAGCCGGGTGAAATCGTCCTCACCTATTCCCATTATGATCGTATGGTGCTCGGTGGCGCGATGCCGCTTGCAGCTCCTCTGGCCCTGTCCGCACCAAAACCCCTCGGCCAGGAGACCTTCCTTGCTGAACGGGAACTGGGCGCGCTGAATGTCGGCGGCCCTGGCCGCATCCACCTCGATCGAACGGCCTATGATCTGGCCCGGCTCGATTGCCTCTATATCGGCAAGGGCATCCTCGAGGTGCTTTTCGAAAGTGCGGATCCGGAAAATCCTGCGAAGTTCTACCTCGTCTCGGCGCCGGCGCATGCGGTCCATCCGGCCGTGCATCTCACGCCCGAGAAGGCCCGCCAGATGAAGGTCGGGTCGCTGGAGACGGCCAACAGGCGCTCGATCTTCCAATTCATCCATCCGGAAGTCTGCCAGTCCTGCCAGCTGACCATGGGCTTCACGAGGCTGGAGCCGGGCAGCATCTGGAACACCATGCCCTCCCATACGCATGACCGGCGAATGGAAGCCTATCTCTATTTCGATGTCCCAGCGGATCAGCGGATTTTCCATTTCATGGGCGAACCGACGCAGACGCGGCACATGCTGGTGGGCAATGAGCAGGCGGTCATCTCGCCGCCCTGGTCGATCCATTCCGGCGCCGGCACCAGCAATTATAGCTTCATCTGGGCCATGGGCGGCGACAACAAGAATTTCACCGACATGGACCACGTCGCAATCGGCGAGCTGAGGTAGACGGCATGGCAAATCCTTTCGATCTCTCCGGCCGCACGGCCATCGTGACCGGCGCCAATACCGGCATCGGCCAGGGCATCGCTGTAGCACTGGCCAGTGCGGGCGCCTCCATCGTCGCTGTCGGCCGCTCGACGATGGAGGAAACCGAAGCGCTTGTCCGCGAGGCCGGCGTCGGTTTCCATGCGATCGCTGCCGATCTCGGCTCCATCGATCCGGTCAAATCGATCGTTGCCGAAACCCTGGAGACATTCGGAAGTCTCGATATCCTCGTCAACAACGCCGGCATCGTCCGTCGCGCCGACGCAATCGATTTTACCGAGGAGGACTGGGATGCGGTGATGAACATCAACCTGAAGACCGCGTTCTTCCTGACCCAGGCGGCCGCGCACCACATGCTTGAAAAGGGCAGGGGCAAGGTCATCAATATCGCCTCGATGCTTTCCTTTCAGGGCGGCATCCGGATTCCCTCCTACACGGCCTCGAAGAGTGGCATTGCCGGACTAACAAAGCTCCTCGCCTGCGAATGGGCGGCCAAGGGCGTCAACGTCAATGCCATCGCCCCCGGCTACTTCGTCACCAACAACACGACGGCGCTGCGGGAAGATCCAGATCGCAGCAACGGCATCCTCGCTCGTATCCCGGCAGGTCGCTGGGGTAATCCGGCCGATACCGGTGGTGCCGCCGTTTTCCTGGCATCCTCCGCATCGGATTATGTGCATGGTACCGTGCTGCCGGTTGATGGAGGTTGGCTGGCAAGGTGAGCAGGTCTTCAGGTGCCCCCAGCCCGAATTCCGTCATGGACCCCGTATCGTCCGCACATTTAAAATCGAAGGGTACATAGGATGCATGTGCTGATCATTGGAGCGGCCGGGATGATCGGGCGCAAGCTGGCGGGTCGCATGGCCGCGGATGGTGCACTGTCGGGGCAGCCGATCGACAAGCTGACCTTGGCCGATATCTTTCCACCCAGTGCTCCGGTCGGTTCCGGCGAGGTCTATTTCATGCAGCCTTCGCGTCACGACAGCTTCTCGCGGCGGCAACGCTCTGAGCAGTACTTGACGTCATCCCAGTTCTTCGCCCATTTCCGCCGCCAGGCAAATGGCAGACCGCACGTCGCGCATGGTTTCGTTGGCAAGTCCCCTTTTTTGACGATCTTCGGCACGCCCATTCTTTTGCAGCTCCATCGACGATCACCCGCAATTACACGCGCTCGCCTGCATCCAGTTTCGCCAGAAACGATGAAGCGCTGCCGCGGTAATCCTGCTTTTTGCGTTCATCCATGCGCCGCCAGGATGCATACATCTGGGCGAGCCGGCGATTTTTCGACAGCGCCCCGGCATTTCGATCCAGAAAATCCCAATAGAGAGCGTTGAACGGACAGGCATCCTCACCCACCTTCTTCGAGACGTCGTACCGGCAACCTTCGCAATAGTCGGACATGCGATCGATATAGGCGCCGCTGGCCGCATAGGGTTTTGAGGCCATCACCCCGCCATCGGCAAACTGGCTCATGCCGATGACATTCGGCAGTTCCACCCATTCGAAGGCGTCCGCGTAGACCGACAAATACCATTCGTGCACCGCATAAGGATCGAGCCCCGCAAGCATCGAAAAGTTGCCGACGACCATAAGCCGGTGAATATGGTGCGCGTAGGCATGGGTGATCGTCTGCGTGATGACAGTCGAGACGCACGCCATGTCGGTATCGCCGCTCCAGAAAAAATCGGGTAGCGGACGGTCGGCCTCGAACACATTACTGTTCTCGTAGCCCGGCATCTTAAGCCAATAGATACCGCGGATATACTCGCGCCATCCAATGATCTGTCGAATGAAGCCCTCGACAGCGTTCAGGGGGGCCTGTCCTTCCACATAGGCCCGTTCGGCAGCACGGCACACCGCAAAGGGATCGAGAAGACCGATGTTGATATAGAACGATAGCAGGGCGTGATTGAGAAAAGGCTCGTCCTTCAACATCGCATCCTGGGTCTCGCCGAAATTCGGCAAAAAGTCCTGAATGAACGCGTGCGCGGCGCGCTCGGCATCCGCCCGGGTGACGGCAAAACCAAAGTTTTGAGTTGATCCGAGATTTCCGGCAAACCGCCGCTCGACGAGATCCAGAACCTCGATCGTGAGCGCGTCCGGCCGGAACGTCGGATGCCGTGGCCGAAAAAGGTCCGGTTTTGCCGGTTTGCGATTGTCCGAGTCGAAATTCCACTTTCCGCCCTCCGGTTGTTCCCCTTGCATTAGGAAACCGGTCTTACGGCGCATGTCACGGTAGAAATACTCCATCGTCAGCGCGCGGCGGCCGTCTGCCCAGTCATGAAATTCGTTCTTCGAGCAGAGGAAGCGATCGTCGACACGGATTTCGGCAGGAATTCTTAAGGCAGACTGCCAGTTCTCCATCGCCTGCACTACCCGCCATTCCGAGCCCTCCGTGCAGACGATACCCTCGGGCGAAACGGCTGCGATAGCGCGCGTGAGCTCGCCGGAGAACGAGCCCGAATTGTCCGGATCGTCCAACCGCGTGTAGCGCACATCAAATCCGCGTGCGCGAAGTTCGTCCGCGAAATGCCGCATGGCCGAAAAGATCAGCGCGATCTTGAGCTTGTGATGTGGAACATAAGTCGCCTCCTCAAGCACCTCGCACATCAGGATGACATCCCGGTTCGGATCGGCATCAACAAGGCTGGACAGCGACATCGATAGCTGGTCGCCTAAAACGAAGATAAGATGACGGACGGATTTCATAGGCGGCATTTCTGTTTGGATGGCACGATAGTGTTACGCCAGCTGGCGCTGCCTGGATCGGTAGACCCTTACAGCTGTGATCGCCAGGCGTCTGGTAATGCTCGTTGGGGTTTCAAAACACGGTAAAAAGGGCGGAAACATCGTTTCCACCTCCCCGCAGAACAATAAAAATTATCAGAGTTTCTAGTTCACAGAGTCGGCGTCAGCGCCATTCTTGCTTCGTCTTTTGCATCGCGAACGACCTTCCACCTCGATTTCTTGGATCTTGCCCTCGGTCCGCAACTTCTCGTTGCCGAAAAGCTTACCCACGTCTTGCTTGGTGCTGCGTTGGCAGTGGCCAGCAGCAGCGTAATGCAACGTTGTGACACCTACAAAAACTTCACTGGCACATCGTTCGCTAGCAGTTTGGCCAGCTCTTCGGCATCCCAATTGGTGAGGCGAACACAGCCATGAGAACCGCTTTTGTCGATCCGGCTCGGTTCGGGTGTGCCGTGGATACCGAAGGTCGGTTCGGAAAGGTCGATCCATACGGTTCCGACCGGACCATTTGGGCCGGGGGGAAGGGTCAAAACCTTATCATTATTGCCCTGCTGAAAATTGACCTTCGGATTGTAGGTGTAGTCCGGATTGATCACGACGGTCTTGACGGTGTGCGTTCCCGACGGCGACGGGTTCGATTCACTGCCGATCGTGGCCGGATAGGCCACCAGTAGAGAGCCATCGGCAGCGTAGGCGCGAAGTTGCCCCTTGGCCTTATCGACCTCGACGCTGACGGCCTTGCCCTTCTTGTTAACGCCAAGATCCGACACGAATATCGTTTCGCCTTCGACGAACTGCGCTTGAGGATTGAGGGCCTTCAGTAGGTCTTCACCCATATGGAAGCGCTCAGCCAAGGCTTCTGTTGGGGTCGCATAGCCCAAGTACTTCATCTGCGCCATCTGCGCATAGTCCTTGGGAATGACCCCAACGACAGTCGACAGGTCATTTGAGGTGATGACATAGCTGCCGATGACCTGATTGGGATCCTCTATCGCGCTGATGACTTGCGGCCCGATCTTGCCATCGGACGGCAGTCCGCGCATGGTCTCGTATGCGGCGAGCGCGCTGCGGAGATTGCCGCCGTCGAGACCGTCAATGACACCTGGGGATGCGCCGGCTCTGTCGAGAAGCACTTGAAGTCGTGCGACCGACGCTGACGGTGTATTGGTATCGAACGGCAGCGCGATGGCTGCCGTGTCAACGGGCATTTCTGTTGTGCTTGCCGTTATGATTGGGTCGATGTTCTTAAGTGTCGGCGTATAGGTCGCGGGTATGACGTCCAACGGCGCCGCATTGATCGCCTGAGGTGTTAGTTCCGAAGCAACCGCAGATCCAAACGTCGGAGCATATGCGATCGAACTTGCCAGGGCGAGTAAACGGAGCGTGCGTGACATCAGAGTATCCTTAAGACATGGCGCATTCCGCCGAATCCTGACGATCAGCTAATATGGTTAACGAATTGGAAACTAGCCCCATCAAATACGGCGGGTATGGGTCAAGGCAGCATCGGCCACTTCAAGGTCGTCATCACTGGCTTGACCGAGCCTCAAATTAAGCAGATGACGGCGAGCTTGGTCGCAAGTTGCGCTCGTGGTAGCGCATTTTCCAGTGAACGACATCGCGGTTGGTCTCGAGCGAGATCAGGAACCATCCAAGATGCACGACCCCAACCGACAACTTAACGGTTGTCACGGTGGTACTCGAAAATTCAAGCAGCAGGCTTTGGGCCTCACCATCGAAGCTTTCCGTGCCATCGACTTCGTAGGCGTAGGTCTCTCCGGGACCCGTCGTGAGGCTCGACAGGATATCTGTCAATTGTGCGTCGCTGACGAGGGCAGGTAAGTTCCGGGTATCGCCTCCATGCGCTTGAACGCGGTGATAGTCCCAGCCAAACACCGGGTGTAGCGAAGTATCATCAGCGGCCAGTGATTTGGTGTACTGGCGAAGCGACACTGTCGAGGTGCCCTTGGCAATATCGCCGATCATGCCGACGATTTTCGTCCACTCTACCGCGCGTTCGAACATACACTGATCCCCACTCATTCACTTTTCTTTAATTGCTTCTTGAACGCGCTTTGACAACCCGTCGGTTTCGCACATGTTGGCAGCTGAGCCCCTTTTGACGGAAAAAAGTGGAAGGAGGCCACCATGCAGTGGCTAGGAGTTTGCCGGTGATGCGTGACGAGAACGAGAGTGTGCCTGTCGAGACGGTGGAGGCAGGAAGAGGGCGCGAGGCCAACTCCCCGAACGAAATTCCAGTGAAAGGCCTCCGCGATGTCTTTTGGCGCGTCGTCCAGACGGTCATGGCCGACCGCGTCACGTTGATCGCTGCCGGTGTTACATACTTTTTGTTGCTGTCGCTGTTTCCGGCGTTGGGCGCATTGGTTGCCCTCTATGGCTTCGTCGCCGACCCGACAACGATCATGGGCCATATTGGCTTCATCGCCAGCGTTTTTCCGCCTGGATCGTTCGATCTTATCCTCAACCAGTTGACTGCCCTGACGCAGCAAAACACCTCAACCCTCAGCTTCGCCTTTATCACGGGGCTCGTGGTGGCAGTCTGGAGTGCCAATAGCGGCATGAAGGCATTGTTTGATGCCATGAACGTCGCCTACCAAGAAGATGAGAAACGCAGCTTTTTCCGCCTCAATCTCCTTTCTCTCGCCTTCACTTTTGGCGCACTGACGATTGCGATCGTTCTCATTGCCGCCATAGGCGTGCTTCCGGCGGCTCTCGCCTACCTTTGGCTCGATCGTTGGCAAGAGCTTCTTGCCCGCTTCGCCCGCTGGCCGTTCATCCTTGTCTTCGTCGGCTGCGGCATTGCCATTATCTACCGCTATGGCCCGAGCCGAGAGCAAGCCAAGCTTAGATGGCTGAGCTGGGGCGTGGCGTTCAGCACACTTCTCTGGCTTGTCGCTTCGGTCCTGTTCTCTTTCTATATCGAGAACTTCGCCAACTACAACGCGACCTACGGCACGCTCGGGGCCCTCATCGGGCTTATGGTCTGGGTTTGGATATCAGTAATTATCCTGATCGTCGGCGCCGAACTCAACGCCGAGCTCGAGCATCAAACAGTTCGTGACTCCACGACCGGTCCGGCGAAGCCGATGGGCGAGCGAGGTGCGTTCGTCGCCGACACCGTGGGAAAGGCGACGGACCTCGATTAGCTCAATCACCAAGAGGAGGTCCCGCTGGGATCGGCGGTTTCGAGGCTGGACAGTGACAACGAGCTGGTCACCAAGAATGAAGATGTGATTGCGGACAGGGTTCATCGAAAGTTTCTTTGCAAGCTCTACAGTTGGGGTGATGTGCGTTTGCGATCACCGCCCGGATCCGAGATAAGATCGCAGCTACCAGAGTATGGACGTGCCATCATAGGCGAAGAATCCGCCCGTATCGTTCGGCTGGAGGTTATCGAGCATGCGCAGGATGCGGTTGGCCGCGTCGTCGGGTTCCAACCGTTCGTGACCGGATGAGAACGGCTCCGACAACGACGTCATCACGCTTCCCGGATGCACTGCGACGAGTACTGACGCGGGGTTGTTTCTCGACACCTCGATCGCGGCGGTATGGACGATCTGATTGAGCGCCGCTTTCGACGATCGGTAGGATATCCATCCGCCCAAGGTATTGTCGCCGATCGATCCGATGCGCGCCGACAACGCCGCGAAGATGACCCGCTTGCGTTTTGCAAGCCGTGGAGCGAAATGCTTCAGGATGAGGGCCGGTCCGGCGGCGTTGACGGCAAACTGCGCCATCATTGAAGCCTGTGATATCTGCCGTATGGATTTCTCCGGCCCGACACCGTCGATCGTCAACGCGCCGGTCGCACACAGGATTATATCGAATTCTTCCGCCGCCAGGGATACGGCCGCGCTCAGTACCGTCTCCTCGTCGGTAATGTCGAGGCCGTCCTTGCGCCTCGAAAGACGAACGACCCTCGCGCAGTTGCCATCCTGTGCAAACTGGTCCGCCAGTGCGCGTCCAATTCCGCCGCTGGCGCCGATGACAAGCGCGGTATACCCGGCGTCGAGCGAACGCATCAAAGAGCCAGCCATTCCATCCTCCTTCGATCTGGACCGGCGGTGCGGGCCGGGGTGTTCACGCCCGGGCCAGCATGATGAAACGCGCCTGATCGGCCGCCGATGTCTCGAACTGCCCGGTGAATGTCGTCGTCAGGGTCTTTGATCCCTGTTTGCCGATGCCGCGCATCGCCATGCACATGTGTTCCGCCTCGATCATCACAGCGACGCCCTTCGGTCTCAGGCTTTCATCGAGAGAACGGGCGATCTGGGCGGTCATGGTCTCCTGCGTCTGCAATCGGCGGGCATAGAGATCGACCAGCCGCGCCATTTTCGAAAGCCCAAGGACGCCTTTGTCGGGAATATAGGCGATGTGAGCGATCCCATGAAACGGCACCATGTGGTGTTCGCAGTGGGAGTAGAACGGGATGTCCTTGACAATCACCATGTCCTTGTAGCCGGCGACGTCGGTAAACATCCGCGATAGCACATCTTCCGGAGCCGTTTCATATCCGGAGAATAGCTCGCGATAGGCTTTTGCGACACGCTTCGGCGTATCGTGCAGACCTTCGCGCGACGGTTCGTCGCCCGCCCAGCGGATCAGCGTTTTAACCGCTTCCTCTGCCTCCTGTTGGGTTGGGTGTGTGCAGGCAGCCGAAACGTCAGCGTTGGTGACAATGGCATCCATGAAAGACTCCGGTCATGAGTAACCGCCGGTTACGTGGATTCATGCGCTTCAGATCAAAAAGGCAGCGGATCGGGAATACGCTGGCCGCTTTGATCTGTTGCTGCGATCGTCTCGTATCCTGCAAGATTAGATTGTGCCGATACCAGCCGATGGGGCGTTCGCACTGATGTGGCGGGCTTCGACTATCAGACGGAGCGTTTCGTCTTTGAAGCCGAAGGTGGAATCACAGGGTTCGTTATTTAGCCTGTCTCCGGCGGGTGGTCAGCGCACGTGAGGTGATCGGCACTTGAATTGTGAACTGTACATCCATTCCTCCTATTCAGGCGGGCTCACACGAAAATGGGACACAGAATGGCATCACGGCAACGAGTTGGCGTCATCGGCGCGGGGATGGCGGGAATAACCGTCGCAAGAGCACTTTCGAGAATCGCGGATGTCAGCATTTACGAAAAGAGCAAAGGCGTCGGCGGCCGGATGGCGACACGAAGGATCGATGACGTCACGTTCGACCACGGTGCGCAGTATTTCACCGTCAGGGACGACCGTTTTAGCGAGCAACATTTTTGCATTGATCGCCTTTGCAACGCTGTTGCTTGCTTTGTCGGTTATCGCCCTCATTATGCAACTGATGCTGTTTGCTTTTTTGCTTGCGGCCGCCTTTAGGACCTTTGCGGGGCATGAGGAGCAGCGCTGGTACTGGAGGCTCCGTTTCAGAATAACGTTGATCGTCGCTGCTGCCTATTGCGTCATGCTGGTTGACCGCGCCCTCTCATTGGGCATCTGACTGCAAATCGCCCGCGAGACCGTCAAGCCGCACCACAGGTGCAAGCAAATCGACTGGCGGATCCTGACGACAACAAGGGCCCGCATGTTTCTCAAGATGCCTCTCTCCGTTGGAACAAGTTCATTCTGATTGGCAGAGTTCAGATCGAAACGATGCAATTGCGCGCCACCCTGATCCAAGTTTTGGAAACAACGTATAATGGCAATGAAGCCATCATCGCCCGTCCAACCTATCTCGACCGAACCGTCGGATCCCGGCAATGTCGTGGGCCTTCCGAAGGTGGTCAACAACGCAAGGCGGCTATCGGGAGGAACCCGGCGGGTGCTCGATCCAACCAAAATCAATGCACTGATGTCGGCCGTGGCCGAGCGCCAAGATATCGACGCCTACGAAGTCCTTTATAACCATTTTGTACCCAAAGTCCGTGCTTATATGTCCAAGATCGGCAGCGATCGCACGTTCGCCGACGAGATGGCGCAGGAAGCCATGCTGACGGTGTGGAGAAAGGCCCGGCTGTTCGATCCGGGCAGGGGGCAGGCATCGACCTGGATCTACACCATCGCCCGCAACATCCGTATCGACGCTCTGCGCCGAGGCCCGCGACCGACCTTCGATCCGAACGATCCGGCCTTTGTTCCAGAAGATGAGGTTTCCGCAGACGTCGCACTCGATCGCCAACAAGATGCCGACCGGCTCAGGGTCGCAATGGCGTCCTTGAAACCGGACGAGGTGAAAACGCTCCGAATGTCGTTCTTCGAGGACATGACTCACCCCGTCATCGCCGAGACACTCGGCATTCCGATCGGAACCGTTAAATCAAGGATAAGAAATGCATGTCTGAAGCTGCGAGCAATACTCAAGGACGCCTGACCGTCCTACATCACCTCAGTGATGAATTATTGATGTCCTATGCGGCAGGAACGCTGTCTGAAGGATGGAGCATCGGCGTCGCAACGCATCTGTCGTTCTGCCCAGGCTGTCGGGAACGTCTGTCCGAGTTTGAAAGCATCGGTGGCTATTTCCTCGACTGCGAGGAAGTGGAAAGCAAGGAAGGTGTCGGGTGGGCGGAGTTCCAAAAGCGTCTCGGGGGCCCCATTCACACGGATACCCCTGATCCAGTCCGGAGTGATTACCTGCTGCCACAACCCCTGCTGACCTATATTGAGGCTGCAGGGGGACTGAGATGGCGTTCGCTTGGCAGCGGCGCCAGCCAGATGAAGGTGCCGACGTCGGACTCAAGTACCGTCGTGAGGCTTTTGAAGATTCCCGCCGGAAAGCCCGTTCCTGAACATGGACACAGCGGCCGCGAGCTGACGCTGGTCCTCGCCGGAAGTTTCGGCGACTCCGTTTCAGTGTTCAATCGCGGCGATGTTGAACTGGCCGACGACGATCTCACACACCAACCAAAGGCTACTCCGGGAGAGGACTGCATCTGCCTGGCGATAACGGAGGCTCCCCTTCGTTTCACCAGCCGGATCGTACGGCTTCTCCAACCATTTCTTGGCATTTAAGCCTCAGTCGAGACTTGTCGACTTACTCCTGAGCGTCATTGAAATCTTGAAGCGACAGGCTGACCTATTTCGTTGACCGGATAGCAGTTTCAGAGCCGGCCCTTTTGGCTATGCCAAACAAAAGCAGCTTAGTAGGTTGGCGGATAAAAGTGTTCGCTTGAAGCGGAACAGCCTAGCGTCATTGGAACGGTGGCGGCAGCCACCTGAAAATTCAAAGGTGTTGATGATGTCTCAGTAGCGTTGCAAATGAAAACTTGCCGTACACACGGTGTTATGGATTTGGCAACCGGATGATTCTACACGCCGCGCGAACGCCAGCTGCCGAACGAGAGCCCGCCTTAGGTTTCGGGGCTGTCCCTTGTATCCATTGCCAGGTCGTGAAGTGCTTGCGTGTCCTCGGGGTCGTACTCCGCCGAAATGATAACGCTGAGGAACGCGGCCCTGGCAATGTCTTTCTTGGTCGCCGCCGGATGACGCGCTTTGACGGCTTCGATCAAGGCTTTGGGCTTCATGCCGGGGCGAGCAAGTTCTTTGATCGTGTTGGCCATGTCCTCGGTTTCGCGGAGTTTTTTGTCGTGCACACTTTAGCCCCTAATGACATCCGGTGCTGAAAGCCTGACATGTTTCGATGAGGGTTTGATGACGTGAACCGAAATGGGCCTATTCGCGGATTTCCTGCCAGCGCTCAACATGGAAGGCCCCTAAAGGCAACCTGATAAGTGCAATGCCCTTGGGCATCCATCCGAACAGTATTTGATCTCTTCCATTTTTTCGCCGATTTCGCCGCTAGGCGAATGGAAGCGCGCACGTTACACAAGTCATGGTCGGCGGCTGACCTGTCTTGACCATTTTCGCCACGCCCGGTCCTCTTTTCGTATAGTTGGCAATATCTGCTGGACGCCTTCGCCGGCATCCAGCTTCTGCAGAACCGATGACGCGCTTGCTTTGATGCGCGAAAATCCAACAGACGGCACGCAGCAGCCGTCAGCGGCATGTACTTATCAGAAACGCGTTAAAGCCAGCCCGCCTTTTTAAAGCGGTAGAAGAGTACACCGCACAGGGTGACGATGACCCCTAAGACCACGAAGTAGCCATACCTGCTTTGTAGTTCCGGCATGTTCTGAAAGTTCATCCCGTAAATACCCGCGATCGCGGTGGGTACGGCGAGGATGGCGGCCCACGCGGCGAGCTGTCTGGTGATGGTGCCCTGCCGTTGTTGCTCGAGGAGATTGCTGGCCTCGAACACCGAGGTGATGACGTCCCGGAGACCGGACATCATGGTCTCGACGCGTTTGACGTGATCGAGGACATCCCGGAAATACGGTTTGGCGTTGTCGTCTACGCAGGGTAGCTCAAGATGCGTCAGTTTTCCCACGACCTCGGCCATTGGTCCCAGTACGCGCTGGAACAGGATCACCTGACGGCGCATCCGGAAAATTCGCCTGATTTGTTCGCGTTCGAGAAAAGAAACGAGCATGTGCCTTTCCATGGCGAGCACGTTGTCTTCCATTTTTTCGACCATCGGCAGGTACCCATCGACGATGAAGTCGATGATCGCATGCAGAACGTAGTCGGGGCCATGGTTCAACAAGTTCGGCGACTGCTCGAGCTGTTGCCTCAATTCCTTGTGCGCGCGTGCCGATCCGTGACGGACGCTGACGATGTGATGCTTGCCGACGAAAATGCAGGTCTCGCCGTAGGCGATCTTGTCGCCCTCCAGATGCGCGGTCTTGGCTACGACAAAAAGCTGCTCCCCGTACACGTCAACCTTAGGAACCTGACGGCCGTTGAGCGCATCCTCCGCTGCCAACGGGTGCAGTCCGAACATCGCTTTGAGCTTGTTCATCTCATCGGCCGTCGGCTCGGAGACACCGATCCAGGTGAACTCGCCGTCGTTCGGTTCGAGCGGCTGATCGCCCAGAGGCAGCTCCTCTGCGCGCTTTCCGCCGCGGTAGATGTAAGAGGCAACGACTGTCATTGGATGCACGTGCTTTCATTCATTGGGAATCACGACCAATTCTCGCGACGGCGCGACGCCCCGGCAAGAGGTTCGTGCCTGCAAAAATGGCTTATGGGCCAATTAGCTTTGTGGTCTCATCCGCTTGATCAAGGGAGCCGACGCGTGAACGAGGATGATTGTGACGCCACCGATTACTATGGCGAGCGCCGCCTGAATAGCCGATGTCGTTGTCCAATGGAGGATTTCACCAAAGTAGGCGGACATGGTTCCAATTCCTGCCGCTATGCCTTCGATGAAATGCTCGGGGCCGTGATAGCCGAGCTCGGCCATACCATGCACCAGAATGCTCCCTCCGACCCAAAGCATCGCAGCCGTGCCGATCATGGCGAGAATGTTGAGAAATACAGGTACCCCCACGACAAGCCCGCGCCCGAACGTTCTCAGCAGGCCGAGAGAAGAGCCCGCGAGGGACAGACCGACATCGTCGGCCTTCACGATGAGCGCGACGACGCCATAGACGGCCAACGTGATCAGGATACCAACCGAGGCAAGCACCGCCGCCTGCGTATAGATGTTAGACGCCGCAACGTTGGCCAGCGTCAATGCCATGATTTCGGCGGACAGGATGAAATCCGTCCTGATTGCGCCCGAGACCTTCTGATTCTCCAGTGCGGCCGGATCGGATGTTCCCGATACCGCAGCCTCGTGGTCGTGGGCGTCATGAGGCACGACGTACTCGTAAAGCTTTTCTGCCCCCTCGTAGCAAAGGTAGACGCCGCCGATCATCAAAAGCGGAGTGATTGCCCATGGCGCGAAATAGCCGAGGAAAAGCCCGGCTGGCAGGAGGTAGAACAGCTTGTTCTTCAGCGACCCGAGCGCAATCCTGGCGATGATCGGCAGTTCGCGCGCCGGGGACAGGCCGACGACGTATCTCGGCGTCACCGCCGCGTCGTCAATTACGACGCCTGCCGCTTTCGCACCCGCCTTTGCGGTCTGCGCGGCGATGTCGTCCAGGGACGCCGCGGCGAGCTTGGCGATAGCGGCGATGTCGTCAAGGAGTGCGATCAGTCCGGTGGCCATGTGTCTTTCCGATTGGTTCTGAGAAGGGAGATATTGATTGGTTCGACCCTGCTGTGTGCAGGAAGCGATTTTAGATAGAAACTTGTTCTCCAATTTCTACCACGCGGTTCGCCGGAAGCTTGAAGTAGGCCGACGGATCGATACCAAGGCCAGCAAGCGCGATATAGAGATTGTCCTGCCATCCCGGCAGACCCGAATTGGGATCGCCGATCAACGTCCGACGCCCGAGGAAGAAAGAGGTCTGCATAATCTCGAATTTGAACCCCGCCTTCTTCTTGCAAATCGCGAGTGCCTTGGAGACGTTCGGCTCCTCCATGAACCCGAAGCACAGCTCCAGCCTCGTGAACCTTGTGTTGATAGGAGTGATCGTCGCGCGCTCGTCGTCGGAGACATAGGGTTTTTCGGAAGTCTTGACCGTCAGGATGACGTTCTTCTCGTGAAGCACGTGGTTGTGCTTGATGTTGTGCAGGAGGACAGCAGGTGTCCTGTCGCCCATGCTCGTCAAAAACACCGCCGTGCCAGGCACGGTGACCGGGGCATGTTTCGACTTCTCGATCGAGTGGATGAACTTCTCCAACGGAATGTCATGGTGCGCGGTCTTTTCCCGAAGCAATCGTGAGCCTTTCGTCCAGGTCCACATGACGACCATGATGCCCAGCGCAAGCGCTACGGGCACCCAACCGCCGTCGTGAATCTTGAGAAGATTTGCGCCGAGGAAAACCGCTTCCAACAATAGAAGGGGGACGAGGATCGCCGCGGCCGCCAGTGCTGACCAGCTCCACACGGAGCGAAGGAACTGGAAGGACATCAGGGTCGTCACCACCATCGCACCTGTCACGGAGATGCCGTAGGCGGTCGCCAGCGATTCTGAGTCACCGAAGGCGAAGATCAAAACGATGACGCCGATGAAGAGGAGCATGTTGACGGCCGGCACGTAAATCTGCCCCGTATTGGTTTCAGAGGTGAAGGTGATCTGCAGGCGAGGCAGGAAGC
>NZ_JAFCXE010000034.1:0-46075 GCF_049897905.1 Pararhizobium sp. PWRC1-1
GCGGCAAGCCTTTCAAGGTCATCATCATTGCCCTCGCACGCAAAATACTCGCCATCGCAAACGCAATCACGAGGGACAAAACAATTTTTTCACAAACGTAGAAACACAGTTGCCAGCCAGCCCAAGTCCTTGAGCTGAAATGCTTTTTGACCCGAAGGACGTCGGGTCGCTGGATCCCCGCCACAAGGGCGAGGATGACGGAGCGTGGGGTGCCGCACTCGCCAGACAATCGTTTTCAAGGCTTGTCAGCAGTCTGACGGGATAAAGGGATGGCTTCAGGCCTCTTTTTTCTTTTTCTTGCTCCGATTGTACGCCACCGCTGAACGGATGAGGTCCTTCAGAGCACGCTGGTCGATCGTATCGCCCTCGAAAACATCGATCGCCCGCCACACCTTGCCTCCCAACCCGTTGTTGAACAGCGTGTCCGGATCCGCAAGGTTGGCGCCGTGCGAAAAGGTCAGCTTTACCTTTTCCTTATGGGCATTGCCGACCACCATGTTGCCGTCGCACGACCAGACCGGGCTTCCCATCCACTTCCATTCCTCGATGATGTCCGGATCGGCCTCAAGGATGGCCTTGCGCAGGCTGGCGAGCGCTGCGCCGCGCCAGTCGGTGAGACCGGCGATCAGCACATTAATGTTTTCCGATGGTGTCATGGGTTTCATGCCTCGACGTGTTCTATGCCTGCAGCTCCATTCTATCCACGGACACTGACGCCGACAACACCGCATGCACTGGTCAGAGCTGGGCCTCGATCGCCGTCTTGTCGATAACCGACCAGACGTTCGCAATCTTCCCGCCTTGAAACTCGTAGAACACGTTCTCGGTAAAGGAGATTCTCCTGCCGTTGACGGGCAGCCCCAGGAACATCCCTACCGGCGTACAGTCGAACACCAACCGGCTCGCGATAAAGGGCGGATCCGAGATCAGCAGCTGAATGTTGAACTGCAGGTCGGGAATATCGAGATAGTCGCGCTCTAGCATGTCGCGATAACCGGCCAGTCCGGTCCGCCTGCCGTTATGGCAGGCCTCTTCGCCAACGAACCGCCCCAGATTGGGCCAATCCTGTAGGTTCAGGCAGGCGATGTAGCCCCTGTAGATATCCGAAAGCTTGTTTTTCGTCACGGCACCCATCTCCCGTCTTTCTGGTTGGCGGCAAACGATCAGGTTTGCTAGGGCCCGCGTCGCGTTCAGGCGACCCAATATGATACAAATCCTGGTGCAGATCAGTGCCGTTTTGGCGAAAACACGATCCAGCCGCAATTTTTCGTGACAGAATAGAAAATATTTATTGCTGCTTTCCCAGTGTTTTTCAGCATAAAAAGGCCCTTGTACTGGTAAATGAAGAGCAAACGGCCAGTGGGTTCTCCCTTTCGGCATGCGCGGTAATTCCACACAGCAGCCGAAATCGTCCGGCGCAGGACGTGCACGCACCCCGGAAACCAATATATTCTCCGCGAGATAGATGGTTTCGCGTTGCTTAATGGCGGTGAACCAATATGAGAATTCCTCAAATTTTACGCGAATTTGAATCAAACATATTTCAATCTTTATTCAAGTTTAGTTCGAATTTTCTACTTATTTTAATTTCTTTTGTACTTTATTTTACTTCCAATTTTCGCGAGCAATAAAAAACTCGGTGTCATTGTCACTCCAGAACGGGGAGACAAGCATGACAACGAAATCATTCCTGAAGGCCAGCCTCATCTGCGCGTTTCTTTCTGCAGCAGCGGCACAATCGGCTTTTGCCCTGCCCGCCAACATGATCACCGGCGGCACCACCAATCCGCCGGTCGGACATTATGAATTCTGCCGGAGCCTGCCACAGGAATGCCGCGCAAACCCGGGCAGCAATGGGCCTCTGGCTCTCACCCGCGAAGGCTGGAAGAAAATTCTCGAGGTCAACTACGACGTCAACGAATCCGTGACGCCGCTGACCGACAAGGAAATCTACGGCGTCGAAGAGCACTGGGCCTATCCCGACAAGGTCGGCGATTGTGAAGACTATGTGCTCCTGAAGCGCAAGCGCCTGATGCAGGCCGGCTTCTCGCCCTCAGACCTTTTGATCACAGTGGTACTGCAGCCGAATGGCGAAGGCCATGCCGTGCTCACCGTGCGGACCGACCGCGGCGACTTTGTTCTCGACAACATGCGCAACAAGGTGCTGCTGTGGTCGGAAACCGAATACACCTATCTCAAGCGTCAGTCGGAACAGCATTCCGGCCGCTGGGTAAAGCTTCAGGACGGCCGCACCGTGGCTGTCGGTAGCGTCAGCCAGTAAAGGCGAATAGATACCAGACATTCGCAACCCGGCTCAGGATGCCCGGCTGCGCATGCAAAGGGCTTCGGTCAGTCCCCATCCCCGTCCCAGACCCAAGGCCCTGCTGGCCGGTTCCGCTGTCCCCGGAACCGGCCTTTTCTATTGTCAGAAATTCATGGGGCCATCCGGGAACAGCAACCCGACACATTGGGCGACGACCAGGCCGTAACAACAGGCCCAGCCAACCGCAATCACACCGGCAACAGCGACTTCGATTAAAGACAGTGTGCCGGCCATGCGCATCCGCCAGATGGCCCCGGCAAACAAGGCCGGCCCCGCAAACAGCGCCAGCAACACTGGCAAGAGCCGAAACCGCTCGGCCATTGCCCCATCGTCCACCGGCCAGTGCCGGCGCGCGGCAACGCGGCTGATATCCAGCACGAGGAAGGAGGCGCTGAAACCGGTAACAAGCAGAACGAGGAACGTCGCGATATTCATCGAAAATTAACCATGTTGGGCCAGCGTGACGGTGTTTCCTCGACCAGCAATTTCCGTGCCGCCTCACCTGCTCCATTCCGGCACAAGCCAGCCCGGCGACGATACCTCCTGTTAACGACGATAAGACCGCGAACCATCGATGACAGCTAATTCTGCAACCTCGGGCCATAACGATCACGCTCCGCTGATCTCCTCACGCTTTGTCTACCTGCTGACAGCTGCCGTCGTTGGACTGGCAGCCTTGACGGCTACGATCAGCGTTGCCGGCCGCTGGTATGGAGAAAACCTGGCGCTGGCCGGGCACACCACCAGCGCGGAACCGACCGATATCTTCATCGGTCAGGATCATCTGCGGTTTGCTTCCAATTTCATCCGCTTCGAACAGCAGCGCGTGACCGGCCGCGCCGAACGCGTCGATCTCTACCTCACCTGGCCGGGGCTGCAGGGATACACCGATGAGACACGCGCCTTGTTCAATGATGTCAACCAGCCGCAATCACTGCTTTTCCTCGATATCTCCCAGAGCACGATGTCACGCGACATGTCGGGACGGATCGAGCCGATCTACCAGCATCTTTTCAGCGGCACGATCCTGCCCGGTCCTGCCGGACTGGTGCGGCACGAGATGAAACAGAATTCCGGTTATGGCCAGGAAGTCTTCTTTACTGCCAACCGCGATGGCGACACGCCCTATGCGGTGCGCTGCATGATGCCGGCGACGCCTGGCCTATCGACCAGCGCCGATTGCCAGCGAGATATCCACATCGGCCGCGATCTTGTTGTGCTTTACCGGTTTTCCAGCCAATTGCTGCCACAATGGCAAGCCATCGACACAGCCGTCGTAACATTCCTGAACAACAGACTGATCCCGTGACCGAGCCCCTCGCCGCCAATCCCATGTTCTGGGCCAGCGCCGGCGGATCGCCTGTACCGAAATGCAAAAGAAGTGTCAGACAACAGAAACCAATCATTCATCATAAACCGATTGGTAACGCTATCCCGATACAGTTTCGAGAACGGTCGTTTCGGCAGGCCACGCCCGGACGGCATCTGTGAAAATAGAATGAAGAGTAGTGTAGTGTCCAAATCCATATTCAACGGCTCCGCTCGATGCGCCCCTGTCCTATTCTTCAAGAAGGCGTGCCGGGTGCTTTTGGTATCGCTGGCTGCCACGTTTACGGCAATCCCTGTCGTCTCCGCCGCACAATATGCGGGTATCGTGGTCGATGCGAAGACCGGCAAGGTGCTTTACAGCGAAGACGCCGACAGCCTGCGCTATCCAGCGTCGCTGACCAAGATGATGACGCTCTATCTGACCTTCGAGGCGCTGGAAGCCGGCAAGATCAACAAAAACACTCCCGTTCCGTTCTCCAAGAACGCATCGGCCGAGCCGCCATCGAAGCTCGGCGTGCGCTCCGGCAATTCGATCACCGTCGAACAGGCTATCCTTGCTCTGGTAACGCGCTCAGCCAATGACGCGTCAACCGCACTCGGCGAGTTGCTCGGGGGCTCCGAAGACCGTTTTGCGCGGATCATGACCAACAAGGCCCGAGCGCTCGGCATGACCCGCACGACCTATCGCAATGCCAACGGCCTGCCGAACGACGCGCAGATGACGACGGCGCGCGATCAGGCCCGGCTGGGCATGGCGCTTCGCCAGCATTTCCCGCAATACTATTCCTATTTCTCCACCCGCAGCTTCCGCTTCGGCAAGCAGACGATCGGCAACCACAACCGTCTGCTTGGCAATGTGCGCGGCGTTGACGGCATCAAGACCGGTTACACCCGGGCTGCCGGCTTCAACCTGGTGACCTCGGCCCAGGCTGACGGCCGCAGCATCGTCGGCGTCGTTCTGGGCGGCAAGTCCGGTGGCGCCCGCGACGCACAGATGCGTGCCCTCGTCGCCAAGTACATGCCGGCCGCCTCGCGCCGTGGCGGTGGCAACCTCGTTGCCGAGACTGCGGATGCACCCACCATGCAGGCCCAGGCTGTGACCCAGCCTGCCGAAACGGAGCAGGCCGAAACGGTCGTTGCGGCAACCGGTGGCAGTTTCAACCTTCCGAACAACGGCCCGGTTCCGGATTTCCGCTATAGCGGCGAAACCACGAAGAGCATCGAAGTTGCCTATGCAGCACCGGTCAGGGCCAGCACCAATCCGCTGGTGAGCCAGAAAGTCATGCCGAATACGCTGGAAGCGCAGAGCCGCAAGCTTGCCAAGGCAGCTCCGGTCCCGGCTGCCGATGTCGACAATCAGATCACCAATTCGGTTGCCAAGCCTGCCGCTGAAACGGCTGCTGCCGCCGACAACGCGCCGACCGGCTGGGTGATCCAGATCGGTGCGACACCGGACAAGGGCCAGGCAATGACATTGCTTGAAAACGCCAAGGACAAGGGCGGCAAGGCCCTGCGCGGCGCGACCCCCTTCACGGTGGCTTTCGCCAGCGGTGATGGTCATCTCTACCGGGCGCGCTTTGGCGGTTTCTCCGATCAGAACAAGGCCGTTTCCGCCTGCAAGACATTGAAAAGCAAGGGCTTCGCCTGCTGGGCAAGCCTGCAGTAACAGCATCACAAAAGTTTCGATCAACGGCGTGTTGTGTTTGCCGCTGATCCTCCTCGGATTTGGTTTTGCGTAACGAGGTTAGTTATGGGAATGAATGAGAATGGATCGGGCATGACGCCCGCACCGGACAAAAAGCGGAAATCACCGCGTTCCGGCCTGCACCCCTTGCATGAAGCCGCCATGCGGATCGCCGAGCTCGGCAGCCGCCCCCGGTCGAAGACCAAGGATCTGGTGACGCTGCTTCTGACGCACGGCGCACGGGCATGGCGCTCGACACAGCCGGATGCACAAATCCACGTGCATGTGACGTCGCCGTCGGGACGTTACCCGATCCGGCTGCGGATCCGGTAAGGACTATCGACATACAACGACCAAAGCCCGGCACCGCCGGGCTTTTTTACATTGTGGCTTCCTTGTCAAAGAAGGCCGAGTTCGGCCAGTTCGCGGCGCAGGTCCACCGGCATTTCCGCTGTACCGGCACCCAGCGCCGACAGATCCCGCGGTGCTTCGTTATCCTGAAGGTAGCGCCAGCCCTGAAACGCCCGGCGCGGCTGATAGGTCGTCTCGATGACTTCGGAACCGAGGATCAGATTGCAACGGCCGATCCCCTCTGAATCGGTGAAGGTTTCGATGCCGGTCAGCTGCTGTCGCGCCTGAACCTGCCCCTTGATCACCCAGTAGAGCGATCCACCTTCCAGCAGTTCCTCGACACGCTTCGGCACCATGCGCGTCGTATGGTAGGAATGGGGTTCGAGACCGGCGGCGACGGCCGTCAGTGCTTTGCGCGACACCCATTCGCGAAGGTCGTCGATCGATTCTGCGCCGACGCAGAGCTTGATGAGATGCAATGCCATGGCCGGAGTTGAACACCCGCAAAGCGGTTGCGGTCAAGCCTGTTCTCGACCGCTCCACAGATGGGTACCCGTCAGCACTCGACAACGTTGACGGCAAGGCCGCCTGTCGACGTTTCCTTGTATTTATCGTGCATGTCGACACCGGTCTGGCGCATCGTCTCAATGCAGGCGTCGAGTGGCACAAAATGCTGGCCATCGCCCTTGAGGGCCAGGGACGCCGCAGTGACCGCCTTGACCGCCCCCAGCGCATTGCGCTCGATGCACGGAACCTGGACGAGACCGGCGATCGGGTCGCAGGTCATGCCGAGATGATGTTCCAGAGCGATTTCGGCCGCATTCTCGATCTGCTCCGGCGTTCCCCCCATGACGGCGGCAAGTCCGGCCGCCGCCATCGCAGACGCCGAGCCGACCTCGCCCTGACAGCCGACCTCGGCACCGGAGATCGAGGCGTTGAACTTGATGATGCCGCCGATCGCGGCGGCCGTCAGCAGGTATTCGCGAATGCCGTGATGATCGGCATCCTCGTGGAAATGCAGGTAATAGCGGATCGTCGCCGGAACGACGCCGGCAGCACCGTTGGTCGGCGAGGTGACGACACGACCGCCAGCCGCATTTTCCTCGTTCACGGCCATGGCGTAGACACTCAGCCAATCGTTGGCGAGCAAGGGATTGATCTTGTTGGACCGCCATTCGTCCTGCAACTTGTCATGGATCATGCCGGCGCGGCGGCGTACCTTCAGGCCACCCGGAAGGATGCCGGACCCAGTCAGGCCGCGATCGATGCAGCTTTTCATTGCCGCCCATATCCGGTCGAGGCCTTCGTCGAGTTCTTCGCCCGGCATCGAACATTCCTCGTTCGCCCGCTTCATCTGGGCGATCGACAGGCCTGAATGCCGCGCCATATCGAGCATCTGCTTTGCTGTTGAGAAGGGATAGGGAACCTTGACGCCGCCCGGCTTGGTCTTGCTCGCCTTCATGGCTTCAAGCTCGGTATCTGTCACGACGAAACCGCCGCCGATGGAATAGTAGACGCGCTTTAACAGCAAGCGTCCGTCCTTGTCGAAGGCGGAGAAGGACATGCCGTTGGCGTGACCGGGCAGCGGCACTTTCTTGTCGAAGACAAGATCGGTCTTTGGCTGGAATTCATAAGAAGGATGCCCGGCAGGGGTGATGCGTCCGGTGCGCTCGACTTCTTCGATAATCGGATCCATGTGATCGGGATCGACACGGTCCGGGCGCTCGCCCATCAGACCGAGGATCACCGCCCTGCCCGTTCCATGGCCGATGCCGGTAAAGGCCAGCGAGCCGTGCAGGCTCGACTTGATCGACGCGACGGTGGCATTGACTGGGCGCGGCCAGTCGCTCGACAGGATCAGGTCGAGAAAGCGATTGGCCGCCGACATCGGTCCCATCGTGTGCGAACTGGAGGGGCCGATACCAATCTTGAAGACGTCAAAAACCGAAAGAAACATGCGAACTCCGCCCCGGGACTGCTGGACCGGACAAGATTGCCGGACCACGATCATTGCATCGAAACTAGGCCATCCTATGCCTGCTATCAGGCGATCAACCGACATCCGCTCCCGTGCGTGCGACACGAACGGCTGACGGGTGGCTGTAGCACGATTCCTCGTTGATAAGTCGCCATGCCCGGCTATGGATTTCAAGGGGTGGGGTAAACTTTCGCGATACCTTGCAATTTCGGCAAAGCATGCCAAAAACGAGGCATGACACTTACCGATTATATCGCATTGGCAATCTTTGCGCTGCTGTGGACCGGTTACAACTGGGCCACGGACGGCAAGGTGCACCTCAAGCGCATCAGCCTGACGCGCCTGATGATGGAGAACCGGCGGCGCTGGCTGCTAAACTCCCTCAATCGCGACCTGAAGATGATCGACACGCAGATCGTGGCCGGACTGCAGGCCGGAACCGCGTTCTTCGCCTCGACCACCATCTTTGCGCTCGGCGGCTGTTTTGCACTTCTGGGTGCCACCGACCAGGTCCAGGCGATCATGGGCGACCTGCCCTATGTCTTCCAGGGCGGACGCACAGCCTTCGAGCTGAAGGTCGGCGGCCTTGCCTGCCTGTTTGCCTATGCCTTCTTCAAGTTCGCCTGGTCTTATCGCCTGTTCAATTATTGCTCCATTCTCGTTGGCGGCATTCCGATGATGTCGGACATTCTGCAGGATCGCGCCGGAGCCGAACGTGCCGCCGGCCGAGCTGCCAATATGAACATCCTCGCGGCCAAGCATTTCAATGCCGGCCTGCGCAGCGTCTTCCTGTCGATCGGCTATCTCGGCTGGTTCATCAGCCCCTATGTCTTCATCGCGCTGACGGTCTTCGTCATCTTCGTCCTGACGCGCCGGCAATTCTATTCGGAAGCGCGCGAAGCCCTTCTTGACGACACAAACCCCTGAAAGTCTTGGCCATGAGCCTTGCGACACGTTGCGCCTGACGCAAGCTCGCCGCGCTATGATCCCGCCATTGGAAAAGATAGAGCCATGTCGATTACCAACGCAGTCACCGAAACCGACAATGGAACGGAACCACCGGTCGCCGCAGAACGGCGTGGCCGCATCTGGGCGATTGACGCGTTGCGCGGGTTGGCGCTGATCGCGATGGCGACCTATCATTTCTCCTGGGACCTGGAATATTTCGGTTATCTCGATCCGGGAACGGTCGGCACCGGCGGCTTCAAGATCTATGCGCGGATGATCGCCAGCAGTTTCCTGTTTCTGGCAGGCATCGGCCTTGTGCTTGGCCATTATCCGGTCTTCAAGCCCCGGCCCTTCGCCATCCGCTTTGCCAAGATCGCCGCAGCCGCGCTGGTCATCACCGTCGCGACCTGGTTTGCCTTTCCCGACAGCTTCATTTTCTTCGGCATACTGCATTCGATTGCCGCGGCAAGCCTGATCGGCCTTCTCTTCCTGCGCTTGCCCGTCATCCTGACGCTTTTCGCCGCCGCTGCCGCATTTGCGGCACCATTCTACCTGCGCTCGGCCATTTTCGACTCGCCGGCACTCTGGTGGGTCGGACTATCGGAAACACTACCGCGCTCCAACGATTACGTGCCGCTGCTTCCTTGGCTGGCACCGTTCCTTGTTGGTATCGCCGTCGCCCGCATTGCGCTCCGCTTCGGGTGGTTTGAAAAACTGCGTTCCGATGGCAGCGCGCGTTGGAAAACGATCCTGACTGCCGCCGGCCGTCACAGCCTGATCATCTACCTTGTGCACCAGCCGCTGTTGTTTGCCCTAGTCTATGTCTATGCGCTGGGCTTTCCTGCGGCCAAGCCCGATCCGGTCGAGACCTATCAAAAAAATTGCGTGGCCTCCTGCAGCCTGCAGGAAAACGCGGCGCTCTGCACTACCTTCTGCGGCTGCACACTGGACAAGCTGATGGAAGAGAACCTCTTCGAGCCGCTGAACGAAGGCAAAATCGACGTCAAGACGGATGAGCGCATTGCGCGAATCGCCGGGCAATGCACCATGGAGTCACAACCCAAGGAATAGGATATGAACGCCTATCGCGCCAAGCCGCTGACCTACCCCTGGCCTCCATTTTTCTATATGGCGGCGTTTGCGGGGGCGGTCGGCTTGGGGCGGACATTGCCGATCGCGGTCATGCACGGTCATGGATGGGTGCCCTGGCTGTCGGGCTCGCTGTTGATCATCCTGGCCGTCTGTCTGGATGTCTGGTCGGTAAAGACCTTGATCGAACGGCGCACGGCGGTGATGCCGCATCGCTGTTCGTCGCATCTGGTCACCTGCGGACCATTCCATTTCACCCGCAACCCCATCTATCTCGGCTATACCTTAATGATGGTCGGCTTCGGCCTGATCACGCTCAATCCGTGGTTCTTCATCATGGCCAGCGCCGCCGTCGCGATCATGACGCTGTTTGCCGTCCGTAACGAAGAACGGCATCTCCTGTCCCGCTTCGGCTTTGAGTTCGAACGCTACTGCCGGGCCACCAGCCGGTGGATCTGAACGCTCAGGTACCAACGCCGATTTCGGCCAGACGGGTCAGGCAGGCCTCCTCGACATTGCCGAGTTCTTCCAGCGTTTCCTCGATGTCCTTGCGCTTCTGGTTGAGTTCGTCGCGTTTCTCTTCGACACGCTTCATCAACAACCGCAATTGCCCCGCTTCGCCCGGCGGATCCCGGTAGACCTGAATGATTTCGCGGATTTCAGCGATGGTGAAGCCGATACGGCGGCCGCGCAGGATTTCCATGATCAGGCGGCGGTCTGCCGAACGGAACAGTCTCGTCCTGCCGCGCCGCTCCGGGTGGATAAGTCCCTCGTCCTCATAGAAGCGCAGAGTGCGGGTCGAAACTCCGAATTCCCGTGTCAGCTCCGTAATGGTATAATACTTGTTCACGCCTGCCTCGCCTTGCGCCGCAATCGGAAAATCAGGCGACATGCGCCTGATAATGCTACCGCGGTTGAAGTGTCGCACCGTTCAACTGCCTGATGTGAGGCTGCACCGATGTCAGAACGGCAGTTTGATTGACTTTGACGTAAAAGTCAAACTTTGCCACAGGCATCAACTGACCTGAAACCACCACGTCGCAAGCCCCAGAAAGGCGAGAAAGCCGGTGACATCTGTGACCGTCGTCACGAAAACGGCGGACGAGACGGCTGGGTCGGCACCGAAGCGGTCGAGCAGTAGCGGGATCATGATGCCGGCAAGCGCGGCGGCGATCATGTTGATCAGCATCGCGGCCGCGATGATGCCGCCGATATTGTAGTCCTGGAACCAAGCGCCGGCGACGACACCAATCAGAACGCCGAACAACAGCCCGTTCAACAGCCCGACACCGGCCTCGCGGCGAACGATGCGCCAGGCATTGTGAATATCGAGATCGCGGGTGGCGAGCGCGCGCACGGTCACCGTCATCGTCTGCGAGCCGGCATTGCCGCCCATGCCGGCAACGATGGGCATCAGAACAGCAAGCGCAACGATCTGCTGGATCGTCGCCTCAAACAGCCCGATGACCGATGCGGCCAGAAATGCCGTGAAGAGATTGACCATCAGCCACGGCACGCGCGAACGCGACGTGCTGCCGATCGAATCGGACAGCTCTTCATCGCCAACGCCGCCAAGGCGCATCAAGTCTTCTTCGGCTTCTTCCTGGATGACGTCTACCACGTCGTCGATGGTCAGCACGCCGACCAGCCGGTTGTTCTCGTCGACGACGGCTGCGGACAGAAGGTCGTACTGTTCGAACAGTTGCGCCGCCTCTTCCTGGTCCATCTCGGCCGGAACCGGATGGTTGGTTTCGCGCATGATCGTCTCGATCTTGACCGAACGTTTGGTGCGCAGTACGCGGTCGAGATCGAGCGCGCCGAGCAGCTTGAAGGTCGGATCGATGACGAAGATCTGGGTAAAACTCTCGGGAAGATTTTCGTCCTCGCGCATGTAGTCGATGGTCTGGCCGACCGTCCAGAATGGCGGCACCGCGACGAATTCCGTCTGCATGCGGCGACCGGCCGTGCTTTCGGGATAATCGAGCGACCGCCTCAGCCGCACCCGTTCGGTAAACGGCAGTTTCGACAGGATCTCTTCCTGGTCCTCCTGGTCAAGGTCCTCCAGAATGTAGACGGCGTCGTCGGAATCCATCTCGCCAAGGGCGGCAGCGATCTGTTCATTGGGCAGATGCTCGACGATGTCGAGACGGATCGCCTCATCCACCTCGGTCAGCGACGACAGATCGAAATCATCGCCCAGCAGCGAAACCAGCGCCCGGCGCTGGTCCTGTTGTATTGCCTCCAGCAAATCGCCCAATTCGGATGCGTGCAGGCGAGCAACGTGCTGGCGTAGATAAAGAAGATCGCGGTCGGCAATGGCGGCACCGACATGCATCAGATAGTCGGAGCGCACCGACCCATCCTCAGCGTAGATATCCGAGCCATCATAGGCATCGGCCTCCGGGGAATTGCGGTCTTTGTCCTGGTCGCCGGTACTGCTCATGTGCCCGCCCTCAAAAGAATTGCAGCCATCCAAGACGCCGGCTGAACCGGACGGGAGCAGGAAGGCAATGTCATCGACCGATGGCCGCAGCCCGCTTGAAAAGCCGAACCGCCCTGTCCTGCTAACCCAACAAACCGGTGAGGTCCACAACCCGATGCGCTGCCAATCCGATCGTACCGCCGTTTTTGCTCAAGCTGTTGCAAAATCATGTGAAATGTTTAGCTCTGGCGAAGCGAAAAACCATGGAGCCAACCTTTGTCCGTACGACCGATCCTGCGTTTTCCCGATCCGCTTCTATCGATGCCCACCAGCAAGGCAGTGCAATTCGATGCGGAGCTTGCGGCGCTGGCGGCAGACCTGCTCGACACCATGCGCGCAGCACCCGGTATCGGCATCACCGCGCCGCATATCGGCGTGCTGCAGCGCTTGACCGTGATCGAGCTCGATGCTCCGTCCGGCACAAAAATCTACGTCAACCCCGAAATCACATGGTCATCGGCTGAAACGATATCGCATGCAGAAGGCAGCGTCTCCATGCCGGGCATAACCGAAGATGTTATCCGGCCTAGCCAGGTGCGCGTCCGCTATCAGACGATAGTCGGTGAAGTGAAGGAAGACGAAGCCGACGGCCTGTTGTCCATCTGTCTTCAGCACGAGATCGATCAACTCGACGGCATCTTCTGGCTTCAAAGGTTGTCGCGCCTGAAGCGCGACCGGGCGATCAAGCGTTTTGCAAAGCAGGGGAAAGCGGCTGATTCTTGAAAGGAAGGCTCAAAAGGACCGGAGCACAGAGCTGGCGCCTGATACCGGCGACGCTCCAGCTATGCCTTTTGCGACCAGGCATTGCCGAAGCGAAAAAGAGCCTGCCACCCAGATCAGGTGACAGGCTCCAAATCGCCTCGCAAATACAGATCGCTGAAAAGCACCTCAATACGCAAAGTCGAAAACGCTTTCGCTAGAAAATGCCGTTCCGGTTTCGGCCAAGGAGACAGCCTAAACAAATTAAGCCTCCCTTATTCACAAGTCCATTCACCATTGGCTGACGCATGAAAAGCATCGTGATGGCCGCGCCGAAGCAGCAGACGCCGATAGACGTGCGGATGCGCGACTGGATGTCAGCGATCGATTTCCTGCTGACGCGACTTAATTAGCAGAGTATAAAATAACAGCGGACGATAGGAGGGAACCTGCAATGAAACGAGGCATGTTTATGTTGGCAGCGATA
This sequence comes from Pararhizobium sp. PWRC1-1, assembly GCF_049897905.1. Lineage (NCBI taxonomy): Bacteria > Pseudomonadati > Pseudomonadota > Alphaproteobacteria > Hyphomicrobiales > Rhizobiaceae > Pararhizobium > Pararhizobium sp. PWRC1-1. The sequence continues at coordinate 13,371 of NZ_JAFCXE010000034.1, forward strand.
CTGCTTGCTTCATGCACAGCGGTGGAGGTGGAGCCGATCCCTGGCAGCATCACCTACAATGGCCAGCCGCGCACCAAGTTGACGAAGTCGCCAGCCGGCAGCACGTTCAGCCACACGTTCCACGATCAGCGCGGTAACTACTGGAGCGAGACCTACCAAATACAGCCTGATCGCTCCCTCAAGATCATTTCCAGGCGCAGGGCCGAAGACTTCAGGCTGAATGAAAATGGTCGGTTGTAAAAGGCGTGAATAGTGGAGCGTTCACTACCCCCGCAGCGGCGCCTAAAACTAAATTAAACTGGCGATCGAAAGTGCCCCTTGGGCTGGTTGAAGGTTTTGTCTTCCCTCAGGACCAAGCCTCGATTGGTTGCGGCACCATATGTAGCAATGTGCAACCGCAGGCTCAAACGGCACCCCGCGCGCCGCGCGAGTTTTTCTCCGGCGAAGTGGATGTGTTGCTCCGTCGTGCCGCAAATGGCATTCGATCCGGAAAAGCTGTCCGACGCTTGGACTTGACGTGGGACACATCGAAGATCAACGTATTGACAAGACAACAAAAAACCCGCCGAAGCGGGTTTTAGTTGGTGCGGTCGAGAAGACTCGAACTTCCACGGGTTGCCCCACAGCGACCTCAACGCTGCGCGTCTACCAATTCCGCCACGACCGCATCGTGGTAGATGCCGAACTGCTCCGGCGGGGCTGCATGTAGCAAAAGCATTTGGGGTGCACAAGGGCAGGATGACAGAAAGTTGACGACTACATCAACTATTTCAACAGGCTGGTTCGTGCACCCCTGAGAATGCTGGACTCTTGGTCTTTGGCGTACCATTTAGAAAAACAAATCAACGGGATTGCTTTGGCCATGCAACGCGAAAATTTAGAGAAAACGTTCTTCGCAGTTGAAGGCTGTCCGCCGGTCCGGTGGAGAATCGCGCCCTCACTGGTCGAATATGCGGACGCGATCGAGACGATGGAGCGGGAGGCGGCGGCAATTGCCACCGGCGAAGCGGACGAACTCGTCTGGCTCGTCGAACACCCGCCGCTCTATACCGCCGGCACCAGTGCCAATGCCGCTGACCTCGTCATGCCCGGCCGCTTCCCGGTGTTTCAAACCGGCCGTGGGGGCGAATATACCTATCATGGCCCGGGGCAGCGCGTTGTTTATGTCATGCTCGATCTCAAGCGGCGCAAGCAGGATGTTCGCGCCTTTGTCGCGGCGTTGGAGAGCCTGGTCATCGAAACGCTTGCCGGTATGAATGTCCGGGGCGAACGGCGCGAGGACCGCGTCGGTGTCTGGGTCCGGCGTCCGGAACGGCCTTCCCTCCCCGACGGCTCGATGGCGGAGGACAAGATCGCCGCGATCGGCATTCGCCTGCGCCGATGGGTGAGCTTTCACGGCATGTCGCTCAACGTCGATCCCGATCTCGAACATTTCGACGGCATCGTACCCTGCGGCATTCGCGGTTATGGTGTCACCAGTCTGGTCGATCTCGGCCTGCCGGTGATGATGACCGATGTCGATATCAAGATTCGCCAGGCATTCGAGGCTATTTTCGGCCCGGCCGTCAACGACGCCGACTGTCTGCAAACCGGTCAGGAAAACAGCCGGTCCGTTGCGTAGACGATGGCATAGCCATGCAGGGCGACAGCAGAGTAGAGCCCCAGGCCACTCAGGATCCGCTGGCCGTCCGTCATCTCGTCAAGGCGATGGCGCGGCTTGACGCTGCCGCTGCCCATCATGCTCAGCAGGGCAAACACGGCGAGCCCGGCCAGCAATGCCGGCGTTGACAGGCCGATCCGCCAGCCGACACCGGCAATGATCAGGGTGATGAGGAAGCTTCCCGCCATCCGGCTGACGTTCGAATGGAAAACCTGGCGCAAGACCTGGCCGCCATCGAACCGGTTCATCGGCAAGAGGTTGAGCAGGTTGAATGCGCCGAGAATCAGCAGGAAAATCAAAACCGCCGTTCCCGAACCGAACACTGCATTGCCCGCTGCCTCGTGCAGAATGATGGCGATAGGAATGAGGAAGGCCGACATGCCCGCCCCCATCAGGGCGCAGGTGGCAACTTCGAAGAGAGAATTGTAGGGCCTGCCGCCGATGGCCACACCGCCCAGAAGCGGCACGAAGATCATCCGTACCGTCTTGTGACCAAAGGCGCGGTAGGCGGCCATATGGCCCAATTCGTGCAGCACGATGACCAGCGTCAGCAATGCCGACAATATCAGGCCGCTGCGGGTCAGTCCGAAGAACGGCCAAAGCAGCAGCGTCGACAATAGAGCGAGCAGGACCTGAACGAGCGGATGCTCGAATACGGCGCGGGCTGGTTTGCTCTGGCCCGTCTCGAGCCATTGCTGCAACGCTTTAACCTCGCGCCGCACCGTAAAATAACGGAGGATCAGAAACGCCAGGCCCCGGTAGCGATCCGTCTGCTCGATGGTCAGGTGGACCAGGTCACCGTCGTCGAAGAGCCGGCGGTGCTCGCGAAAATCCTTCCAGAATGTAGCATCGAGTGCGCTGTCATCGAGCACGCGGGCATCATACTCGGTGTCCGGCACCGTTTCGGTAACTTCGATCAACCGGACGATCGGTTCTCCGTGCCGGTCGAGATGGGTATAGGTCTGCTGCACCCGGTTGGGCGCGCCCGGAATGATTTGGCTGGTCAGAACGGAATGATACCAGGCGGCGGCGGTCCCGAGGGGAAAAATCGCGTTCCAGACCTTGGACCGGCTTGCATGGAACGATCCCCGCACACGCAGCGTGCGCAACCCGATCGGGACAGCCAGCAGAAGCCACAGCAGCCCGACATTGATGACAAGAAGCGCGATCGCCGGTGCGTGCGTCGCCATATGCGCTCTCCCATTGATCGTCAGCCGACGCTAGCTGCAGAGCGTGAACAAATCGTACGGGAGGCTGACATCTGGCAGCCTCCCAGCTTTTTTCAAGCGCTATGCTGCTTCGATACGCTCGCTCGACAGGCCGGTAAGGATACCGATCTGCTCAAGCATCCTGCGTTCGCGTGCGGTCAACTGGCTGCCGCGCGAGCGGGCAATAGCGCTCATCACCCGGGCGATCAGCAGGATATCGGCCTTCTCCAGCCCATTTTTGCGGCTACCGCGCAACACGGCCCACGCGCCGATATCCCCGGTCATCGCCATACGGATCTGTTCCAGCGCAAAGATCGACAGGCTGTCGGGAATATGCGTGGAGATGTCGATGATGTGAAACAACAGATCGAGTTCGATCCGCGAATTCACCACGCCGCGCGTCGAAATCATCGCAATCAGCCAATCGGCATTCCATTCATCCATGGCGCCCTGCGGATAGCTGGTGCGGACAATGAATTCGGTCATGGCGTCGATGAAATAGTGATGCCATTCCGGGCATTTTTCGCTGCACGAGCCGTTGATCGCCAGGAGGATTACCGCGTCTTGTGATGCGGTAATCCCTGGAACGAAAACATGTTCACGCAGAATGGCGATATCATCGACCGTCAAGCGCGTCTTCCCGGCGATGACACTTGCCGGATAAGAAAGACGAAGTTCACCCATCGTTTCTCTCCCGTTTCATCATGAAACTGGAGAGAAACTAGACCAGGCCAGTTTCCAATCCGGAAAGAATGAGCGTTAGCAGAGGCTTGATGGATTCAATCCATTTTTACCATTAAGCCTGCCCGCCGCTCCCGCCAGATCATGAACAGGCCGGAACCGACAATGATGGTGATGCCCAACCATTTCGACAGCGTCGGAAACTCACCGAAAATCAGGAAGCCCAGGGCCGTACCGGTGATGATCTCCAGATAATGGAACGGCGCCAAAAGCGACACAGGTGCTGCCTGAAACGCCTTGACCACCAGCAGATGACCATAGCCGGAAATGGTGCCGAGCGCGATGACCAGAACCCAGCCCAGGGTGGAGTGCGGCAGTGACGGTATGAAATCCACCGACCCCGCGCTGTAGCCGATCGCGATGACGACGACCATGAACAGCGAGCCGCCGATGCCGGCAATCGTCTGCATCGTCAAAGGCGTATCGGCATTGCCGACCACCCGGTTCAACAACAGATAACAGGCAAACAGGAAAGCACAGAAAACCGGCATCAACGACTTCAACCCGAATATCTCGAAACTCGGCTGGATGACGATCATTGCGCCGCCGAAACCGATGAAGATGGCAAGCCAGCGCCGCCAGCCAACTTTTTCGCGCAGGATCAGAGCCGAAAGGCAGGTGAGGATGAATGGCTCGACGAAGTAAATGGCGAAGACGTCGGCAAGCGGCATGTATTTGACCGAGACGAAAAACAGCAAAGCGGCGGCGGCAAGGAGCACGCCGCGCAGAAGATTGAACCAGAGGCGCTTTGGCTTCAGTGCCCGCAGGCCACCGGTCGACAGAAGCATCGGCAGCATCGAGACCAGCTGGAAGAAGAACCGGTAGAACGTCACCTGCGCCGGCGACATGCCTTGATAGACCGCCATATATTTGGCGATCGCATCCATGCAGGGCAGGATAATCATCGCCACCAGCATGATCGCAAGTCCTTGCATGACGGTATGCGAAGGCGTGGCGGCAGTCGGCATGGATGTGCTCAAGGGGGGAAATCCCATTTTAGGCGCGGTCCGGAACGGACGTGCACAGAAGACGCTTTTGGCGGCATTTTTGACGTGGAAGGGTGTCCAATTTCGCAGCAGGTTCTATAAATTGCAACAATGAAGTCTTCGACCGCAATCGCGGCCGCCCCGGAACTCGACCCATCCCAGCCTACACGGCACAAGGAGAGACCGATGCGTCTATCGACCGAAACCGCACTGGCCATGTTACGCAGGCCAAGTGACAACGACACACTGGGAGGTCGCATCTGGCGAGCGCGCGATGCGATGAACCTCTCGGTCAAGGATCTTGCCAACCAGCTCGGTGTCCGCGGAGATACAATCTCCGCCTGGGAGCGCGACCGTTCCGAGCCCCGCACTAACCGGTTGTTCATGCTTGCCGGCGTCCTTGGGGTCACGCCGGCCTGGTTGATCGCCGGCATCGGCGATGCGCCGAAGGATGACCTTTCCAACACGGTTTCCGGCCAGCTGCGCGATCAGCTGGCGCAAGTGAAGAAACTGCACGAGCAGACGGGAAAGGCGATCTCCGCCCTTGAGATGGAGATCAACCGCGTCCTACAGGACATGTAATATTTCACGACCGATTCTCGGCCGATTCCGGCTTGAGCGCCGCCACCCACTCTGCGATTGTGGCGCAAATTCAGACTAGGGAGAACACATATGGACGTACGCGCCGCTGTTGCCGTGCAGGCAGGCAAGCCACTCGAAATCATGACTGTTCAGCTTGACGGCCCGCGCGCCGGTGAAGTGCTGGTCGAGGTCAAGGCAACCGGCATCTGCCACACCGACGAGTTCACGCTCTCGGGTGCCGATCCGGAAGGCCTGTTTCCGGCCATTCTCGGCCATGAAGGTGCCGGTATCGTCGTCGATGTCGGCCCGGGCGTCACCTCGCTGAAGAAGGGCGACCATGTCATTCCGCTCTATACACCGGAATGCCGCGAATGTTACTCCTGCCTGTCGCGCAAGACCAACCTGTGCACGTCGATCCGCGCCACCCAGGGACAGGGCCTGATGCCGGACGGCACGAGCCGCTTTTCCATCGGCAAGGACAAGATCTTCCACTATATGGGCTGCTCGACCTTCGCCAATTTCACGGTTCTGCCTGAGATAGCGTTGGCCAAGGTCAACCCCGACGCGCCGTTCGACAAGATCTGTTACATCGGCTGTGGTGTCACCACCGGCATCGGCGCCGTCATCAACACGGCGAAGGTCGAAGTCGGATCGACGGCAATCGTCTTCGGTCTCGGCGGTATTGGTCTGAACGTCTTACAGGGCCTGCGCCTTGCCGGTGCCGACATGATTATCGGCGTCGATATCAACAATGACCGCAAGGCCTGGGGCGAAAAGTTCGGCATGACGCATTTCGTCAATCCGAAGGAAGTCGGCGACCATATCGTCCCCTATCTGGTCAACCTGACCAAGCGCAACGGCGACACCATTGGCGGCGCCGACTACACGTTCGACTGCACCGGCAACACCAAGGTGATGCGCCAGGCATTGGAATCGTCGCATCGCGGCTGGGGCAAATCGGTCATCATCGGCGTTGCCGGTGCCGGCCAGGAAATCTCCACCCGCCCGTTCCAGCTGGTCACCGGCCGCAACTGGATGGGCACCGCCTTCGGTGGAGCGCGCGGCCGTACCGATGTGCCGAAGATCGTCGAGTGGTACATGGAAGGCAAGATCCAGATCGACCCGATGATCACCCACACGATGCCGCTCGAAGATATCAACAAAGGGTTTGATCTCATGCATGCCGGCGAAAGCATCCGCAGCGTCGTGATCTACTAACCAAGCCCTGAGGCTTCGACGCCGGTTTCCGCATCATCGAGACAACACTCCCATCGGCGCCGCGCCTGTTCAAGGCGCGGCGTTTATCTGTCGGGCGAGTATCTGCTCGCTTGATATGGTTCTGGATTTCGAACAGCCGGACAGCTATGCGTTCTCAAGGCAACGGCCGAAAAACGGTCCGCAAAGGAAAAGCATGAGGGACGGAATGATCAGGCACAGGTTTTACACACTCGGTGTGTTCTTGAGCCTTGTCGCCTCCACCCCGGCCTTGGCGGATCCCGTCGGAACCTATGACGTGACCGGCATCAATCCCGACGATGACGGCGAATATCATGGAACAGTCGTCGTCAGCCGCGCGGGCGAAACCTATGCGGTGATATGGACGATTGCCGGCACGCAATCAAACGGCGTCGGCATTGGTGGCAAGCGTGGTAGCAAGGAAACGACGGGTGTTGCCTCAGTGGATGACGATATGATCTCCATCGGCTACGGTAATGAAAGCGGTTTTGGAATTTCGCAATATGATCTGCAGCCGGATGGTTCCTGGAAGGGACATTGGGCCTATGCCGATGGCGAGAAGATTTCAACGGAGACATGGGTTCGCAGCGGCGCCGCCCGTTCGCTCGAACGGCCGAAAGCGCCGACCGGTGAGGCAATGAAGCCGATGAGCAGTCCTGCTGCCCGGCCATGATAACAGTGAAGCGGTACTAACAGCCATGTCAGAGCCAGCCCAGCCCGCAAGCACAATCTATGTCGATGCCGACGCCTGCCCGGTCAAGCCTGAAATCCTGAAGGTCGCGGAGCGTCATGGCCTGCCGGTCGTGCTGGTCGCCAATTCCGGTCTCAGACCGTCGCGTGACCCGATGGTGCGCAATGTCATCGTCTCGGCCGGGTTCGACGCCGCCGATGACTGGATTGCCGAGCGTGCCCATGACGGCGATATCGTGATCACCGCCGACGTGCCGCTGGCCGGCCGCTGCGTTGCCGCCGGCGCGCAGGTGACCGGACCGACGGGCCGCGTCTTCGACAAGGCGAATATCGGCATGGCGACGGCCATGCGGGATTTGGGTGCGCATTTGCGCGAGACCGGTGAAAGCAAGGGTTACAACGCCGCCTTCTCGCCGCGCGACCGGTCGGCTTTTCTCGAAACGCTCGACCGGCTTTGCCGCCGCGTCAAACAACGCTAGAACAGCGGGATCGGGAGCGCTCATGAGCATGTCGGACAGGAAGATCACCCATCGCCGTCATACCCCGTTCTACGCGGGCGGCATCTGCGCTGCGATCACATTTGCCATTTGTTTGTTTGCCAAGCCGACATTGGCGGTCAACCTGGCCGCTGTGGTGTTCTTCCTTGTCTATCTGCTGATGATCGCCTGGCGCCTTCCCAGGCTCACCGGCGCATACCTGAAGCATCATGCTGCCCGCACCGACGAACCGGCCATCATCATCTTTGCCGTGACGCTTGCAACAGCGGCGATTTCACTTGTCTCGCTGTTCATGGCGCTGAATACCGGCGGCAAGGAGACGGCACTCGAACTGGTGCTGGCATTTTCCTCCGTCACCCTCGGCTGGCTGACGGTCCACACAATGGCGGCGATGCACTACGCCCACAGCTACTGGAGCCTGCAGGCGGCGGGGAGCGATGGCGACAATCGCGGCCTTGAGTTTCCGGGCACGAAAGACCCGGGGGGCTTTGACTTTCTCTATTTCTCCTTCGTCATCGGCATGACGGCGCAAACCTCAGATATCGTCATCACCTCGACCGCCATGCGCAAGATCAACCTTCTGCATGCGGTCGTCTCGTTCTTCTTCAACACGGTGCTGGTGGCGGCGGCGGTCAACGCGGCGGTGTCGCTGGCCTAAAGCGCGGCATCGCAAAACCGCTACGCACTTCTGCGCGACATGCGCTGGTACGTTTTCAGCTTCAAGGGAGCACAGCTTGAAAGTCCTTTCCCAGAACACCGCCTTTGGCGGCATGCAGGGCGTCTTTTCGCACGATTCACAGGCCTGCGGGGTCGAGATGACCTTTGCGGTCTATATCCCGCCACAGGCGATCACCGCTCCCTGCCCGGTCGTCTGGTACCTCTCCGGCCTCACCTGCACCCATGCCAACGTGATGGAGAAAGGCGAATATCGCCGGATGGCCGCGGAGCTTGGCCTGATCATCGTCTGCCCCGACACCAGCCCGCGCGGCAGCGACGTTCCGGACGAACTGACCAACTGGCAGATGGGCAAGGGTGCCGGGTTCTATCTCGACGCCACAGAGGCGCCCTGGGACGAGAACTACCAGATGTACACCTACATCACGCAGGAACTGCCGGCCTTCATCGCCCAGCACTTTCGCGTCGACATGGCCCGCCAGGGCATCTTTGGCCACTCCATGGGCGGCCATGGCGCCATGACCATCGCGCTGAAGAACCCGGACCGGTTCAAGAGCTGCTCGGCCTTCGCGCCGATCGTCGAGCCGTCAACGGCAGACTGGTCGATCGGTGCCTTCGAAAAATATCTTGGTGAGGACAAGGCAAGCTGGCGGGCATACGATGCCTGTGCGCTGGTGAAAGACGGCGCTCGCTTCCCGGAGTTCCTGATCGATCAGGGCAAGGCCGACAATTTTCTGGAAACGGGCCTGCGGCCATGGCTGTTCGAGGACGCCATCAAGGGCACCGGTATCGGGCTGACGCTGCGCATGCAGGAGCGCTACGATCACTCCTACTATTTCATCTCGTCCTTCATGGACGAGCACCTGAAATGGCATGCTGACCGGTTGGCTTAGGCTTCAGCCACAGGATTGAAGAATCGCAACGTCCTGCACCGTGCGGTTCTTTTCATTTTTCAGGATGCGGACTGGAAACGCGGCGGCGTGGTGGCTTCAACGATGCGGATGCTCGATTCGCACTGGCCATGATGACCTTCCATATCGACGACCACGTGCCAGTGACCGGATTGCGGAATGGTCAGGCGGATCGGTGACTTGCGCGCCACGCCGCCAACGAACTGGTGCTTCAGTGTTTCGGTATAAAGCTGGAAATTGTTGGCCGTCATCAGCCGGACATTGGCGACGGCCGACAGGGTGATCTCGATGGTCACGCCGGCGCGCTGCTGCTTGAGGTCATAATGGGTGAAGCTGAACTTCAGTTTTGTCATTGCACGTCCGCTTGAAACAGCTTGGCCCGAAACCGCAATATTAGCGATTGCATCTTAAAAAATGGTGTGCCGCCGAGTGACTGGTTGGCTGCAGGGGCCTCTCAGATGCACCAAAACGGACGGCCATCTTTTCTGCCATGCCGGTTTCCGCTATGGCATTTGACATGACACATATCCTTCTCGTTGCCGCGGGTGGCGCTGTCGGTTCGGTCCTGCGCTATCTCGTCGGGCTCTGGACATTGCGCAGTTTCGGCCCGTCATTTCCATGGGGAACGCTGACGGTCAATATCACCGGATCCTTCCTGATCGGCGTCCTTGCGGAGGTGATCGCCCGCAAATTCGGGGCTTCGGCGGAGATGCGCGTGTTCCTGATCACCGGTATTCTGGGCGGCTACACCACCTTTTCCGCCTTCTCGCTTGACGCAATCACCCTGCTCGAACGGGGCGAACCGGTCACGGCATTGATTTATGTGGCTTCCAGCGTACTTCTTTCGGCACTCGCGGTGTTTGCCGGGCTGGCCCTTATGCGCGCAATGGTCTAAAGGGACCTCTCAGAGCGCCATGCGTCCAATTGGGACCGGCCTGCTCTGTCATATCAGTTTGCGCACGGATTTCCGGTCGGCACCATTGTCGAGGCGCGATGGCAATTGGATGCAGGTAGAAATAAATGGCGGGCATTGAACACAAACAAGTCGAATCCGACGAGGCGGGCATGCGCCTTGATCGCTGGTTCAAAATCCATTATCCGGGCCTCGGCTTCGGTCCGCTGCAGAAGCTGCTGCGCTCCGGCCAGGTCCGCGTCGATGGCGGCCGCGTCAAATCGGACATGCGCGTCCAGCCCGGCCAGGTGGTTCGCATTCCGCCGATGGAAGTCGATCCGAAGACACGGACAGGCCCGATCGCCGGCCGTGACCTGCGCCACGCATCCGACCATGAACTTTTGTCGCGCATGCTGTTGCATGAAGACGCCAAGGTCATCGTTCTCAACAAGCCGCCTGGTATCGCGGTTCAGGGCGGCTCCGGCATCAACCGCCATATCGACGACATGCTCGAAGCCTGGACCAGCCCCAAGGGCGAAAAGCCGCGTCTGGTGCACCGGCTCGACCGCGATACATCCGGTGTTCTGGTCATCGCCCGCACCCGTGGCGCCGCCCAGAAGCTGACGGCAGCCTTTCGCGAACGCGATACCAAGAAAACCTACTGGGCGATGGTCAAGGGTGTGCCGCGCAAGAGGGAAGACAAGATCTCGACCTGGCTGGTCAAGGAACAGACGCCGGACGGCGACCGCATGCGGATTGCCAAGCATGGCGAAGACGGTGCCGATCATGCGGTGTCCTACTACCGGATCATCGAGACGGCCGGCCAGAACCTGACCTGGCTGGAAATGGTGCCCTATACCGGCCGTACCCACCAGTTGCGCGTCCATGCCGCCCATATCGGCCACCCGATCATCGGCGATCCGAAATATTTCGGCGCCGAATTCAATTGGGCCTTCCCCGGCGGCGTTCAAAACAAGCTGCATCTGCATGCGCGGCGCATCGACGTTCCGCATCCGGATGGCGGACGCCTGATCGTCACCGCCCCGATGCCGCAACATATGGTCCAGAGCTGGAACCTGATCGGCTTCGACATGGCCAGCGCCGAGGAAGCCGACGACTGATGAAACTTGCTCTTTTCGATTGTGACGGAACCCTGGTCGACAGCGCCGGGCTCATACACGAAGTCATGGCGCGGACGTTCGAAGATTTCGGCCTTGAACGTGTCTCGCTGGAGGCTACCAAGAGCATCATCGGCCTGACGCTCGATATCGCCATTGCCCGGCTGATGCACCAGCCGCATGTCGACGATCGCGCCCAGGCGATGACGGCGCATTACAAGAAGATCTACGGTGGCGTCCGCACCGAAATGAACTTTCGCGAGCCGCTGTTCGACGGTATCGCGCCGCTGATCGCGAGCCTGATGAGCCGCGGCGAACTGCTTCTGGGTGCCGTTACGGGAAAATCCCGGCGCGGGCTTGATCAGATATGTGCAAGCCACGGTTATGAAAAGACATTCTTCGTTTCGCGCACGGCCGACGACTGCCCGTCAAAGCCACATCCGGCGATGGTGACGGAGTGCTGCTCCGAGGCCGGCATCGACGCCAAGGATACGGTCGTAATCGGCGACGCGATCTACGACATGCAGATGGCCAAGAGCGCCGGCGCATCCGCCATCGGGGTCGCCTGGGGTTATGCGTCGGTTCCCGAGCTTATCGACGCCGGTGCGGATTACATCGCCCGGACCCCGCATGATATTCTGGACTGGATGGAGACACATCATGCCTGATATTCGCGACGATCTGTCTGCAGCGCTGAGCGACCCGGATCCCGTGCGCCGCGCGCAGATACAGATGCACAAGCCACTGCCGAAGCGTTTCTATAAGACCGTCAGCATCGGCCCGGCGGAAGACGGCGGCCATGTCATCCTTCTCGACGGCCGCACGGTCCGCACCCCGGCAAAACAATATCTGACCGTTCCGACGCAGGCCGCAGCCAATCTGCTGGCAGCCGAATGGGATGCCCAGAAGGAAGAGATCGACCCAGCGACGATGCCGGTCACCCGGCTCGCCAACACGGCGATCGATGGCGTCTCCAAGGATATCCGCGCCGTTTTCGACGACATCCTCAACTTCGCCGGAACCGATCTTCTCTGTTACCGCGCGGGCGAACCAGAAGGTTTGGCAATTCGCCAGTCCGAGCGCTGGGATCCGGTGATCACCTGGGCTGCGGAAACACTGGGTGCGCGGTTCATTCTCGTTGAAGGCGTCGTTCACCAGGTTCAGCCTCGTGCCGCCATCAACGGCGTTGCCGAAGCGCTGCGTGCCTATGCCACGCCGCTTGGCCTTGCCTGCCTGCACACGATCACCACGCTCACCGGCTCCGCGCTGCTCGCCATCGCTTTTGCCGAAAAGCAGCTGTCGGCGGAAGAGGCCTGGGCGCTCGCCCATCTCGATGAGGACTGGCAGATCGAGCATTGGGGCACCGACGACGAAGCCTTCCAGCGCCGCGAAAACCGCTGGCGGGAAATGCAGGCGGCCACGGCAACGCTCGACGCTTTACGTTAAGCAAACCCCGTCCACGTAAACCAATCGATAAAAAAACACCCCGCGCAGTATCCTGCGCGGGGTGTTTTTATTGAAGTATTAGAAATTCTTATGCGGCGAACTTCAACCCAGCAATACCAGTAACGATCAGCGCGATACAGCCGAGGCGAACAGCTGTTGCCGGTTCAGCAAACAGCACGATGCCGAGAATGACAGTTCCGACCGTACCGATGCCTGTCCAGATCGCATAGGCGGTGCCGAGCGGCAATGTACGCATGGCAAGACCGAGGAGGACGACACTCGCCACCATCGAGCCTGCGGTCAGTACCGTCGGTATGAGCTTGGTGAAGCCTTCGGTATATTTCAGGCCGATCGCCCAACCGATTTCGAGAATGCCTGCGAGGATGAGGATAATCCAGGCCATAATTTACTCCGTCTAAAGGAGCGAGGCCGTCCTCGCGGATGTTCGGATGTCGATTATAGATGCCGAACCCGTGCAGCCGTCTGCATGGGCACTATATGCCATCCTGATTTGACGGTGGCAAGAGCCCGCCGTGCATGGCAGCTATTCGCAACCGGACCAGAGCAGAACCAAAGGCAATCTGCGCCCAGATACGGTTTGCGCTTGTGCGGATGATTTCGAACGGGGAAGATGGCAGTGAAACAGGGAGTATTCCGCAATGTTTGACCACGTGTCGATTGGCGTAAAAGACCTCGATCGTTCGCTTCGTTTCTATGATGCCATTCTGACACCGCTCGGTTACGAGCGGTTATCGAAAACGGACACGGTGATCGGTTATGGTTCGGACCGGATCAGCCTGTGGATTGCAAAGGTTGAGCGCCCCGTACCCGCCGACCGAAGCTCCGGCCTGCATTTCTGCTTCGTTGCACCCGATACCGCCGCGGTCGATGCCTTCCACGCAGCCGGCATTTCCAACGGTGGCGAAGACAATGGGCTGCCGGGACTGCGGCCGGAATACAGCCAGTTTTATTATGCGGGCTTTCTCGTCGATCCCGATGGCTATCGCCTTGAGGCGTTTTTCAAACTGCCTGAGTGATCAAGAAATTGCCGGGCTGGGCAGCCTATTCCTTCGCCGAACGCTCCCGCTTCAGGCGGTGCCAGAACTCCAGGCGCTTCAGCGTTTCGCGCTCGAAGCCGCGTTCCTGCGGCTTGTAAAACCTCGTGTCCGTGCTGCGCAGCTCCTCCGGAAAGAACTCCTGTCCGGAATAGGCATCCGGATAATCATGGTCGTATTTGTAACCCTCGTGATAGCCAAGGTCTTTCATCAGCTTGGTCGGCGCGTTGAGGATGCTCTTCGGCGGCGGAATGGAGCCTGTCTGGCGCGCCATCTCAAGTGCTGCATCGAAGGACCGGTAACTGGCATTGGATTTTGGCGCAGTCGCGACAAAGACGATCGCCTGGGCGATGAAGAGCCGGCCTTCCGGCCAGCCGATACGCTCGAAGGCTGTCCAGGCGGCAATCACCTGCGGCATCGCGTTTGGATCGGCCATGCCAACGTCTTCACTGGCAGCGCAAGCCAGGCGGCGAAACAGTGTCGTCGGATCCTCCCCCGCATCCACCATGCGCGCGCCCCAATAGAGCGCCGCGTCGACATCGCTGCCCCGCAGGCTTTTGTGAAAGCAGCTCAGGAGATTGTAATGGCCATCCTGTGCCTTGTCGTAGATCGGCATGCGCTTCTGCAGGGCTTTGGACAAACGCCCTATGTCGAGATCTTCGGCCTCTCCAAGCGACAGGACATCGTCGGCCAAGCCCACCAGATAGCGCCCGTCCCCATCGGCCATATTGATCAAGGCGGTCCGCGCGTCCTCCGTCAGCGGCAACCGCTTTCCGACAAAACTCTCCACCCGCGCCAAAAGCAGTTCGGATGAGGCTGTGTCGAACGGATTGAGCGTGAAAACCTTCAGCCGCGACAACAAGGCCGCCACCAGGCTGAAGCTCGGATTTTCCGTCGTCGCGCCGATCAGGATGACAGTGCCGTTTTCGACATGCGGCAACAGGGCATCCTGCGTACTACGGTTGAAGCGGTGCAACTCATCGACGAAGAGGATGGTCTGGCGGCCGATGGTCCGGTTGTTTTTTGCCGTATCGAAGACCTTGCGCAGATCGGCAATGCCGGACATCACGGCGGAAAGCTGGACGAACTCCATCTTTGCCGAGGTGGCGACAAGGCGCGCAATCGTGGTCTTTCCGACGCCCGGCGGGCCCCAGAGGATGAACGACCCGACCGTGCCACCCGACAGCATGCGGGCAATTGGGCCATTTTCACCCAGAAGGTGATCCTGGCCGATGACCTCTTCCAGCTTTTCAGGACGAAGAGCGTCGGCAAGCGGCCGGTGGGTATCCTCATCGAACAGCGTCACATGCAACTCCCCCATCCGGAACGGCCGGTCCCATGACCGGCCGGAGCAAGATGCTTATGTCCCCCGGAAGACGGGAAAACGATCACCGGAAGAACTGACGGATACGCTGACCGTCGCGTTCGATCTCGACGCGCCACAGCGATGGATCATCCTTGGCAATCGTTTCAAGCGTCGTGGACTTGTCGATCGGCGTGCCGTTGACGGCGATGATGATATCTTTGGGTTGGAAACCAACGCGGGCCGCAGGTGATCCACGATTGATCTGCGTGATCACGACACCTTGCGAGGACGCTGGCATCCGCAATTCGTCGGCCAACCGCGGCGACAGATTGCCGACCACTGCTCCCGAGAAGGGATTGCGGCCCTCGATCAGGCGCTCGTCGCGCGGCGATGTCTCCGGCGCTTCTGCAAGCGCAAGCTCGATGTCGCGCGTCTTGCCGTTTTCACTGATCGTTACTTTGGCGACATGGCCGATGCCAACGGTGGTCAGGCGGTAGCCCAGCGCATCGGGATGCTCGACCGGAATGCCATTGACGGTGACGATCACCTGGCCGGGCTTGATGCCGGCCTTCTCCACCGGCCCGCCTTCGATGACGGAACTGACCAACGCGCCGCGTGCCCGGTCGAGCCCGAGCGCATCGGCAACTTCCGATGTCACCGGCTCGAAACTTGCGCCGATAAACGGCCGGGTAAAGCTGCCATTGCCGCCTTCGGCTGACGCGACGAAGACCTTGACCAGATTGGCAGGAATGGCAAAGCCAACGCCGTTGGAGCCGCCACCGCGTGAAAAGATCGCGGTGTTGATGCCAATCAGCTGGCCGCTCATATCGATCAGGCCACCACCGGAATTGCCGGGATTGATCGCCGCATCGGTCTGGATGAAGAAGCCGAAGTCACCAGTGATAACCTGATTGCGGGCCAGCGCCGAAACGATGCCGCTGGTGACGGTCTGGCCGACGCCGAAGGGATTGCCGATCGCCAGAACGAGATCGCCGACTTCAACCGCATCGGAATCACCAAGCGGTACGGTTTCGAAAGGGCCGTCCGATTTGATCTTCAGCACGGCGAGATCGAGCCGCTCGTCCTTGAGCATGACCGTGGTTTCGAACTCGCGGCCATCGGCAAGCGCAATCTTGATGTTATCGGCATCGGTGATGACATGATAATTGGTGACGACGATGCCATTCTTGCCGACGATGACGCCGGAACCGAGCGAGGACTGCTTTTCCGACCGATTGGGCATGCGCTGGCCGAAGAACTGCTCGAAAAACGGATCATCGGCGAAAGGCGAGCGGCTCTGAACGGTCTTCTCCGCATAGACGTTGACGACGGCATTGGCCGTCTGCTTGACCAGCGGCGCAAAGGACAGCTGCATTTCCGTCTTGCTCTGCGGCAACACTTTTGGCGTATCGGCCTGCTGTGCCTGCGCGGAAGAAACCAAAGACACCGCAGAGCCTCCGGGCTCACCCGGCTTTCCTATAAAGACCAGACCAGCAGCCAGAACACCGACAGCACTGAGGGCAACGAACGAATAAAGAAAACGCGGCATGTCAAACAGTCCCATCAAATCAATCTCGCGGACACACAGATAGGACGCTGGCTGTTAAAAAGCAAAGGCGGCCCGATCACCGAAAAAGCGGAAGCCTGGCTTGAACGATGGCACCGTCTCAAATTGCCAAAGCGCTTACTACTTGACACAACTTATTCGCGAAGAATGGATCAGGAGCGTGAGTTCATGCGAGAATTCGTTGCCAAATCCCCGGCTTCCGGGCGTTCACCAGAGCCATGCTTCATGATCCCCTCATATTCAGCTCTCATGACGAAGTCATCGACTTCGGAATCGGTCACGTTCTACACCAGTTCCCGGAAACGGCGGATGATCTCGACAATTTTCTGGATTACTGGCTGAACGCGAATGCGACGGACCAGCAACTGGAAGATCTTTGGACCGCATCGAACGCGGACTTTTTCCTGATCGGGGAAGCCGGTCGACCCTTTCTCGCCCGTGCCCTTGAGATGCTGCGAGAGCAACGTGGCACGCCTTCGTCGCCATAAGACGGCACAGCAAAAAGGCCGGGCGATCTCGCACCCGGCCTTCTTAAAGTCTCAGTCCGCAGACCGATTAAGCGGCGTCTGCAGCTTCTGCTTCGGCAGCAACGCGTGCGATATCCTTGGCGCCCTTGGCCGAGGTGTCGCGGTCAACAAATTCAATGACGGCCAGAGCCGCATTGTCGCCGTGACGGTAGCCAGCCTTCATGATGCGCAGGTAGCCGCCGTTGCGGGTTGCGTAACGTGTTGCGATGGCATCGAACAGCTTGCCGACGACGGCAACGTCGCGGATCTGCGAGATGGCCTGACGACGAGCATGAAGGTCGCCCTTCTTGCCGAGCGTAACGAGCTTCTCGACGATTGGACGGATTTCCTTTGCCTTCGGCAGGGTCGTGATGATCTGCTCATGTTCAATGAGCGAAGCAGCCATATTGGCAAACATTGCCTTACGGTGGCTTGCAGTTCTATTCAGCTTGCGGCCGGCTACACCATGGCGCATTGCTATTCTCCTTTAAATGCAGGTGCCCTTTTCGTTGTATGGGCCTGCCGTTTCCTGGCACATACAGACTTCCTTGCGGAGCCTGCTGTTTGACGGGGAAAGGCAGAGGGTTAACCTGCCTTTTTTGTTGTTAATACTGGTCTTCGTAGCGCTTGGCGAGATCTTCGATGTTCTCGGGCGGCCATGCGGGCACTTCCATGCCGAGATGCAGGCCCATGGAAGCGAGAACTTCCTTGATTTCGTTCAGCGACTTGCGGCCAAAGTTCGGAGTGCGAAGCATTTCTGCTTCGGTCTTCTGAATGAGGTCGCCGATATAGACGATGTTGTCGTTCTTCAGGCAGTTGGCCGAACGGACCGAAAGTTCCAGTTCGTCGACCTTCTTGAGCAGTGCCGGGTTGAACGCCAGTTCGGTAACGGCTTCTTCTTCGGCTTCCTTCTGCGGTTCGTCGAAGTTGACGAAAACGCCGAGCTGGTCCTGAAGGATGCGGGCCGCGAAAGCGACTGCATCTTCACCGGTGACGGAACCATCGGTCTCGATCTGCATCGACAGCTTGTCGTAGTCGAGAACCTGGCCTTCACGGGTGTTTTCCACCTTGTAGGACACTTTCTTGACGGGCGAATATAGGCTGTCGACCGGAATGAGGCCGATCGGTGCATCTTCCGAACGATTGCGGTCTGCAGGCACGTAGCCCTTGCCGTTGTTGACGGTGAACTCCATGCGGATCTCAGCGCCCTCGTCGAGGGTGCAGATCACATGGTTCGGGTTGAGGATTTCGATATCGCCAACCGTCTGGATGTCACCGGCGGTCACAACGCCCGGACCCTGCTTGCGCACAACCATGCGCTTTGCGTCGTCGCCATCCATCTTGATGGCGATTTCCTTGATGTTCAGCACGATGTCCGTCACGTCTTCCCGGACACCCGGGATCGAGGAGAACTCATGCAGAACGCCGTCGATCTGCACTGCGGTAACAGCAGCACCACGAAGCGACGACAGAAGAACGCGG
Source organism: Pararhizobium sp. PWRC1-1 (assembly GCF_049897905.1). Classification (NCBI taxonomy): domain Bacteria; kingdom Pseudomonadati; phylum Pseudomonadota; class Alphaproteobacteria; order Hyphomicrobiales; family Rhizobiaceae; genus Pararhizobium; species Pararhizobium sp. PWRC1-1. Next base: position 31,929 of record NZ_JAFCXE010000034.1, read on the forward strand.
CGAAGCGCGTTGCCGAGGGTTAGGCCAAAGCCACGCTCCAGCGGCTCGGCAACAAGGCTAACCTTGGTGCGGCCGGTGGACGAGAACTCAACCTTGTTCGGCTTGATCAGTTCCTGCCAGTTTTTCTGAATCATATGTTTTGCCTTCTGTTCGTTGCCACCATTCAATCGTGGCAACCGAGCCTTGAAGCGCCGGGAGAGGTAACCCCCTCACCGGCTGGATGAATGCGTAAACTTAAACGCGGCGCTTCTTGCGCGGACGGCAACCATTGTGCGGGATCGGCGTGACGTCACGGATCGAGGTGATCATGAAGCCAGCAGCCTGAAGCGCACGCAGAGCCGATTCACGGCCGGAACCCGGGCCGCAGACTTCGACTTCGAGCGTCTTCATGCCGTGTTCCTGGGCCTTCTTGGCCGCATCTTCAGCAGCCATCTGAGCTGCGAACGGGGTCGACTTACGCGAGCCCTTGAAGCCTTTCGAACCAGCCGAAGACCAGGCAATCGCGTTGCCCTGTGCGTCGGTGATGGTGATCATCGTGTTGTTGAACGACGAGTTGACGTGCGCAACGCCCGTAGAAATATTTTTCCGCTCGCGACGGCGAACGCGTGTGGCTTCCTTGGCCATGGTATACCTTTCGTTGATCTCTGCACCGCCGTAGTACCAGCGGCTCCACCGGGCGGAGATTAACCCCTGCCCTGAATTTTCAAGTCATGCGCGAACGGACAAATCCGTTCTGCGCGGCGATATCGTCACTGCCGTAATTCCAGCAGCTCCACCGGAGGGACGCTGGCGCGCCCTTCCGAAACCACAAAAGAGGCCGGCGCCGAGCGCCAGCCCCTGCATTCCCCATTTCTGGGAAATTATTTCTTCTTGCCTGCAATCGCCTTTGCCGGGCCCTTGCGGGTACGAGCATTGGTATGCGTGCGCTGACCGCGAACAGGCAGCGAACGACGGTGACGCAGACCGCGGTAGCAGCCCAGGTCCATCAAACGCTTGATGTTCATCGAGGTTTCGCGACGCAGGTCGCCTTCAACCTGATAATCACGGTCGATTGCTTCGCGGATCTGAAGAACTTCAGCATCCGTCAGTTGGTGCACACGACGTTCAGCCGGGATACCGACCTTCTCGACGATTTCCTGTGCGAACTTCGCTCCGATCCCGTGAATGTAACGAAGCGCGATTACTACGCGCTTGCTCGTCGGGATGTTGACGCCAGCGATACGTGCCACGCCTGTTCTCCTTGCTTCCAGTTGCCATCCGGCAATAGGTGCTTCGTTATGCAGCCCTTGAGAGGCCGACTGTGAAAGTTCTGTTCGGAACACGTCAAAAGAATCGCGCCCGGACTTCGTCTTTGAAATCCGCGCCGATCCCTAGCATGCTGCGAGTTAGCGCGGTCTTTGAAGGAATCGACCGCAAAAGTCAACTCCCCGGCAGTCCTTTTTCAAGAACTGCCTTTTAGGCGTCGGCGGAAGCCGATGCCAGAATTGCGTTGATCTCAGAGGTGACGGTCTCGACCGGCGCCATTCCATCAACTGTCTTCAACTCGCCTGTGACAGCATAATGCTGCGACAGAGGCGCCGTCTTCTCGCGATACTCGACAAGACGCTTCTTGAATGCTTCCGGATTATCGTCGGAGCGAACCTTACCGCCAGCGGCAATGGTTTCTGCTACGCGATTCTCGATGCGCCGTACAAGCGCATCTTCATCCACCTTCAATTCGATGACCGAATCAAGCCGCAACCCCTTGCCTGCAAGCATCTTGCCAAGGGCAACGGCCTGCGGAACGGTGCGCGGATAGCCATCGAGAATAAAGCCATTCGCGCAGTCGGCCGAATCGATCCGGTCGGACACGATCTCGTTGACGATCTCGTCGGAGACGAGCTGACCGGCATCCATGACAGCCTTGGCACGTTTACCGACATCCGTCTCAGCCTGGACGGCCGCCCGCAGCATATCACCTGTGGAAAGCTGCGGAATACCGTATTTTTCCGTCAGAAGCTTGGCCTGTGTTCCCTTGCCAGCTCCCGGCGGTCCTAAAAATATTAGTCTCATCGGCCCCTCTTTCCTCCACGCAGCTTCGATTTCTTGATCAGCCCCTCATACTGCTGGGCAATCAGGTGACCCTGCACCTGTGCTACAGTATCAAGGGTAACGCTGACAACAATCAAAAGCGACGTACCACCAAGGTAGAACGGCACGCCGGTCTGCGCGATCATGACTTCGGGCAGAATGCAGACAAACATCAGGTAGATCGCGCCGAGCACGGTGATGCGCGTCAGGACGTAGTCGATGTATTCCGCAGTGCGCTCGCCTGGGCGGATGCCGAGGATGAAGCCGCCATGCTTCTTCAGATTGTCGGCCGTATCCTTCGGATTGAAGACGATAGCTGTGTAGAAGAAGGCAAAGAACGCGATCATGCCGCCGTAGAGCACCATGTAGAGCGGCTTGCCGTGACCGAGGGCAGCAACGATGGTCGTGGCCCAGCCTGGCAGCGCTGCGCTGTTGGCAAAGCCTGCAAGCGTTGCCGGCAGAAGCAGAAGCGACGACGCGAAGATGGCGGGGATAACGCCGGCGGTATTGAGCTTCAGCGGCAGATGCGAGGTGTCCCCCTGAAACATCTTGTTGCCGACCTGTCGCTTCGGATACTGGATCAGAAGCCGGCGCTGGGCGCGTTCCACGAAGACGATCAGCGCGATAACGCCGACGACCATGACGATGATGGCGAGAATCAGCGGCGTCGACAGGGCGCCGGTGCGGCCAAGTTCGAGCGTGCCGGCCAGAGCCGTCGGCAGATGCGCGACGATACCGGCAAAGATGATCAGCGAGATACCGTTGCCGATGCCGCGCGAGGTAATCTGCTCGCCGAGCCACATCAGGAACATGGTGCCGCCGAGCAGCGAAATGACCGTCGATATCCGGAAGAACCAGCCCGCATCGACGACGAGACCGTTGCCGCTCTCAAGGCCGACCGCGATGCCATAGGCCTGCAGCGTGCCGAGAAGCACCGTGCCGTAGCGGGTGTACTGGTTGATGACCTTGCGGCCCTGCTCGCCTTCCTTCTTCAACTGTTCAAGCGACGGAACCACGGAGGTCATCAGCTGAACGATGATGGAGGCGGAAATGTAAGGCATGATGCCGAGGGCAAAGATCGCCATGCGCTCGACGGCGCCGCCGGAAAACATGTTGAAAAGGCCGAGGATACCACCGCTCTGCCCGGCAAACGCCTGCGCAAAAGCTTCCGGGTTGAGGCCCGGCAGCGGAATATAGGTGCCAAGACGATACACCAGAAGCGCGCCAAGGGTGAACCAGAGGCGGCGTTTCAGATCTTCGGCTTTTGCGAACGTCGCAAAATTCAGGTTGGAGGCGAGCTGTTCCGCTGCAGAAGCCATGCAATTCTCCGCGTAGCCAGTTCAGAACCCGCGGGGAAACCCGGTCAGATCCGGAAAGAGCTATCTTCTTTTTATGAAAACCGGCTTGGAAACGACTGCAACTGCAATCTCGCGCCTCACCGTGGTTCCCGATCAATATTCTGCGCCGGACGAATCCGGCAGCGCATCTGTGAGGCTCTCATATGGGAGCAAAACCGCCCGGTGTGAAGCACCCCGGGCGGTTCATCAGCAACTAATTATTCAGCAGCGCCCGAAAGCAGCTTGATCGAACCGCCAGCCTTTTCGATCTTTTCGATCGCAGGCTTGGAAGCGCCGGCAACTTCGATCGTTACCTTTGTCTTCAGTTCGCCATCGGCGAGAACCCGAACGCCATCCCTGGCGCGGCGGATAACGCCGGCAGCCGTCAGAGCAGCAGCATCGATGGCCTTGGAAGCATCAAGCTTCTTGGCGTCGATGGCGATCTGGATACGGCCGAGCGACACGACAACAAAATCCGAACGGAAAATGTTGTTGAAGCCGCGCTTCGGCAGACGGCGGTAGATTGGCATCTGGCCGCCTTCGAAGCCGTTGATGGCGACGCCGGAACGAGCCTTCTGACCCTTGACACCGCGGCCGGCAGTCTTGCCGGATCCGGAGCCGATACCACGGCCGAGACGCTTGCGGTTCTTTGTAGAACCTTCGTTGTCTTTGATTTCATTCAGTTTCATGATGGTATCCCCCTCACTTCTCTTCGACGACGCGAACGAGGTGCTGGACGGCCCGGATCATGCCACGAACGGAAGGTGTATCTTCCAGAACGCTAACCCGGTGCATCTTGTTGAGACCGAGACCGATCAGCGTTGCACGCTGTACGGCTGGGCGGCGAATGGGGCTGCCGATCTGTTCGACCGCAACCGTCTTCTTTGCAACTTCTTTCTTAGCCATTGTTCAGGCTCCCTTATTCTTCGGAAGCAACGCCGGCGGATACGCGGCGGCTCTGCAGAGTGGCATACTTCATGCCGCGCTGAGCTGCGATATCCTTCGGGTGCATCTGGCTCTTCAGGGCGTCGAACGTGGCGCGAATCATGTTGTACGGGTTCGAAGAACCAGTCGACTTCGCAACAACGTCGTGCATGCCGAGCGTTTCGAAAACAGCGCGCATCGGACCACCGGCAATGATACCGGTACCGGCCTTGGCAGCACGCAGCAGAACCTTGCCTGCGCCGTGACGGCCATGAACGTCGTGATGAAGCGTACGGCCCGAGCGCAGCGGAACGAAGATCAGTTCGCGCTTGGCAGCTTCGGTGGCCTTGCGGATGGCTTCCGGCACTTCACGTGCCTTGCCATGACCGAAGCCAACGCGGCCCTTCTGGTCGCCGACGACGACGAGAGCAGCAAAGCCGAAACGACGGCCGCCCTTGACGACTTTTGCGACGCGGTTGATTGCTACGAGCTTGTCAACGAATTCGCTGTCGCGCTCCTCGCGGTTCTGGCGATCGTCGCGAGAACCTCTTTTTTCTTGTGCCATTGTCCTTTTCCTTTTTCTTTTCCGGGTGCAATCGGCAGATTGACAAAAAGTCGCCCCGCCCCTTCGAGGGAGCGGAAGCGACGCGCTTTATAAAAAGCGGTTCGATGATCCGTCCAGGCAAGCCCGGACGGATATCATCTTAGAAGTTCAGGCCACCCTCGCGGGCTGCCTCGGCGAGCGCCTTGACGCGGCCGTGATAGATGAAGGCGCCACGGTCAAAGACAACGTCCTTGACACCAGCCTTCGAGGCGCGCTCTGCGAGGAGCTTGCCAACGGCAGCAGCAGCTGCCGTGTCAGCGCCCGTCTTAAGCGACGGACGCAGATCCGTGTCGAGTGTCGAGGCAGACGCAACGGTCTTGCCAGCAACATCATCGATAACCTGTGCATAGATGTTCTTCGACGAGCGATGAACGGACAGGCGCAGACGGCCATTGGCCACTGCCTTGACTTGACGGCGCACGCGGCTGGCGCGGCGCACAAGTGTATCTTTCCTTGTAGCCATTTCGCGTGATCCTTACTTCTTCTTGCCTTCTTTGCGGACAATCCGCTCGCCAGCATACTTGACGCCCTTGCCCTTGTAGGGCTCGGGGCCACGGTATTCGCGGATTTCTGCCGCGACCTGGCCGACCTGCTGCTTGTTGATGCCGGTGACGACGATTTCCGTCGGCTTCGGCACAGCAATCGAGATGCCTTCAGGAGTCTGATAGACCACGTCGTGGCTGAAACCGAGTGCCAGCTGCAGGTTCTTGCCCTGAAGCGACGCGCGATAACCAACGCCGTTGATTTCGAGCTTGCGCTCGTAACCGTCCTTGACGCCCTTGAAGATGTTTTCGATCATCGTGCGGGACATGCCCCACTTGGAACGAGCATCCTTGGACTGGTCAACCGGGGTCACCGACACCGCGTTGTTGTCTTCCAGCTTTACGACGACTTCGTCGTTAGCAACGAAGAAGAGTTCGCCTTTCGGGCCCTTTGCAGTCACTGTCTGGCCACTAACCGTGGCCGTGACACCTGCAGGAACCGGAACGGGCTTTTTACCGATACGAGACATATTTCAAACCTGTCTGTCCGTTATGGAGGTCACTGCTACCGTATTAGAATACGGAGCAGAGAACCTCGCCACCAACGTTCTGTTCGCGTGCCTGATGATCGGCCATCACACCCTTCGGAGTCGAAAGGATAGTGATACCGAGACCGTTCGCGACCTGCGGAATGGACTTGACCGAGACATAAACTCGGCGGCCCGGCTTCGATACGCGGCCGATCTCACGGATCACCGACGCACCTTCGTAGTATTTCAATTCGATATTGATCTCGGCCTTGCCGTTACCAAATTCGGTTTCCGAATAACCGCGGATGTAACCTTCAGCCTGAAGGACATCGAGGACGCGTGCGCGCAGCTTGGAAGCCGGAGTGGAAACACTCGACTTGCGGCGTGCAGCACCATTGCGGATACGGGTGAGCATATCGCCCAGCGGATCAGTCATTGCCATCTACCCGTCTCCTTACCAGCTCGACTTAACAATGCCCGGCACCTTGCCGAAATTGCCAAGTTCACGAAGCGCAATACGCGACATCTTGAGTTTGCGATAATATGCACGCGGGCGACCAGTCACTTCGCAACGGTTGCGAACGCGGGTCTTGGAACCGTCACGCGGCAGGCTCGCCAACTTCAAAGTTGCCTTGAAGCGCTCTTCGATCGGAAGAGACTGGTTCATGATGGTAGCCTTCAGGGCTGCGCGCTTGGACGCATCCTGGGCAACCGACTTACGGCGGCGATTGTTTTTTTCAATTGCGCTCGTCTTCGCCATTCAACTTAATCCTTCTGCTTGTCGTTACGGCTTACTGGCGAAACGGGAAGTTGAACTCTGTGAGCAGAGCGCGTGCTTCGTCGTCGTTCGTTGCCGTCGTGCAAACGATGATGTCCATGCCCCACATCTGATCAACCTTGTCGTAGTTGATCTCCGGGAACACAATGTGTTCCTTGACACCCATGGCGAAGTTGCCACGGCCGTCAAAGCTCTTCGGATTCAGGCCGCGGAAATCTCGAACGCGCGGAAGCGCGATGTTGATCAGGCGGTCCAGGAATTCGTACATGCGAACGCCGCGCAGGGTAACCTTTGCGCCGATCGGCATGCCTTCGCGCAGCTTGAAGCCGGCGATGGAGGTGCGGGCCTTGGTGATTACCGGCTTCTGGCCGGCAATCGCTGCGAGGTCTGCTGCAGCAACCGTCGGCTTCTTGCTATCAGCCGTCGATTCACCAACACCCATGTTGATAACGATCTTGTCGAGGCGCGGGATCTGCATGACGTTTGCGTAGGAGAACTTCTCCTGCATCGCCTTGGTGATACGCTCGGCGTAATCAACCTTGAGCCGCGGCTCGTACTTCTTGACGTCAGCCATCGATCACTTCTCCCGAACGCTTGGCCACACGGACCTTCTTGCCGTCCTCAAGAACCTTGAAGCCGACGCGGGTCGGCTTGCCATCCTTGTCGGAAACCGCAAGGTTGGAAAGGTGAATGGAGGCTTCCTTGTTGATGATACCGGCTTCCTGGGCCTGGGTCTGGCGCTGGTGACGCTTCACCATGTTTACGCCACGCACAACGGCCCGGTCTTCCTTAGGCAGAACCTGGAGAACTTCCCCAGAACGACCCTTGTCCTTGCCGGTCAATACGACGACTTTGTCGCCCTTGCGAATCTTTTGCATCTCAATCGCTCCTTACAGTACTTCTGGAGCCAGCGAGATGATCTTCATGTGGTTCTTGGCGCGAAGTTCGCGCGGAACCGGTCCGAAGATACGGGTGCCGATCGGCTCTTTCTTGTTGTCGATAAGAACAGCTGCGTTGTTATCGAACCGGATGACGCTGCCGTCCGGACGACGGATGTCCTTGGCTGTGCGAACGACAACCGCCTTCATCACATCACCCTTCTTGACGCGGCCGCGCGGAATAGCTTCCTTGATCGAAACGACGATAATGTCGCCGACCGAAGCGTACTTGCGCTTGGAGCCGCCCAGCACCTTGATGCACATGACACGACGTGCGCCGGAATTATCCGCCACGTCGAGGTTTGTTTGCATCTGAATCATGTCAGGTCGCCTTCTTGTTGTGACCGGACCGGTTGGGCCAACCTCATCAGATTGAGGGCCCCCTGTTCCAGCTTCTAAATTTCTGTTCTCGCGCGGGATCGATCATTGCCAGGGTGGTTTCCTAAACAGGACCTTCCGTGCGCTCAAAGCAAAAGAACGCTCGTAGTCGAGCGTCCTTGCGCTGCTTCATACAGATTTTCGCGGCCGACGCAAGGGTCGGATGCGAAACTCTTAAGAATTAGGCCTGAACGGAGACAACCGTCCAGGTCTTATCCTTGGAAATCGGCGCGCATTCCTCAATGGAAACCTGATCGCCGACCTTGTACTGGTTATTCTCGTCATGCGCCTTGTACTTCTTGGACCGGCGAACGGTCTTCTGGAAGATCGGGTGCGCGAAACGACGCTCGACACGGACCACGACGGTCTTATCGTTCTTGTCGCTGACGACTGTGCCCTGCAGAATGCGTTTTGGCATATTCTTAGATCCTTAAGCCTTGGCTTCTGCCGCCTTCTGGCGGGCAATTGTTTTGACGCGCGCAATGCCCTTACGGACTTCATTGATGCGCGACGACTTTTCGAGCTGGCCTGTGGCCTTCTGGAAGCGCAGGTTGAACTGCTCTTTCTTCAGCTTGGCGAGCTCTTCGTTAAGCTGATCGGCGCTGAGCGCGCGGATGGTATCGGCTTTCATTGGGCTTTACTCCTTACTCTGCAATGCGCTGAACGAAGCGCGTCTTGACAGAGAGTTTCGCAGCACCAAGGCGAAGCGCCTCGCGGGCGAGTTCTTCGCTGACGCCGTCGATTTCGAACATCATTCGGCCGGGCTTGACCTTGCAAGCCCAATATTCAACCGAACCCTTACCTTTACCCATGCGCACTTCGGTCGGCTTTGCCGTGACCGGTACGTCTGGGAATACGCGGATCCATACGCGACCGGCACGTTTCATGTGACGGGTGATCGCGCGGCGGGCCGCTTCGATCTCGCGTGCGTTTACGCGGTTCGGCTCCTGAGACTTCAGGCCGAATTCACCGAAAGCAAGGTCGGAACCGCCCTTGGCAACGCCCTTGATGCGTCCCTTGAACTGCTTGCGGTACTTAGTGCGCTTTGGCTGCAACATTTTTTTAATTCTCCGATATTAGCTGCCAGGAACGACTGTTACGCGTTTTCGCGACGACGGTTGTTGCTGCTGGGGCCCTGGGCATCTGCCTCGGACGAACGACGCTCGGAAGCCATCGGATCGTGTTCGAGGATTTCGCCCTTGAAAATCCAGACCTTGATGCCGCAAATACCGAAAGCGGTCTTGGCTTCAGCCACACCGTAGTCGATGTCGGCGCGAAGCGTGTGCAACGGCACGCGGCCTTCACGGTACCATTCGGTACGCGCGATTTCAGCACCGCCGAGGCGGCCGCCGCAGGTGATCTTGATGCCTTCGGCGCCAAGACGCATTGCGGACTGAACGGCACGCTTCATCGCACGGCGGAAAGCCACGCGGCGTTCGAGTTGCTGAGCAATCGACTGGGCGACGAGCGCCGAGTCGACTTCCGGCTTGCGCACTTCAACGATGTTGAGGTGCGTTTCCGACTTGGTCATCTCGCCGATCTTCTTGCGCAGCTTTTCGATGTCTGCGCCCTTCTTGCCGATGATCAGGCCCGGGCGAGCCGAGTGGATCGTGACGCGGCACTTCTTGTGCGGACGCTCGATAACCACCTTGGCGATACCGGCCTGCTTCAGCTCTTCCATGACGTAGGCACGGATCTTCAGGTCTTCGTGAAGAAGCTGACCGTATTCTGCGTTGTCCGCGAACCAGCGGCTATCCCAGGTACGGTTGATGCCGAGGCGGAAGCCGACTGGATTGATCTTCTGACCCATTATGCGGCCTCCCCTTTAGCTTCGACTTCGCGAACAACGATCGTCAGATGCGCGAAAGGCTTTTCGATACGCGATGCACGGCCACGGCCACGAGCGTGGAAACGCTTCATGACGATGGACTTGCCAACGTAAGCCTCGGCAACGATCAGGCTGTCGACGTCGAGATCGTGGTTGTTCTCTGCGTTTGCGATCGCAGATTCCAACGTCTTCTTGACAGTGTCCGAGATCCGCTTGCGCGAGAACTCGAGTTCGGCCAGAGCCCGGTCGACCTTCTTGCCACGGATCATCGCAGCTACCAGGTTGAGCTTCTGGGGGCTGACGCGGATCGTGCGCGCGATTGCCTGCGCCTCGTTATCCTTCAGCCGGCGTTCGGCTTTTGCCTTGCCCATAATTACTTCCTCTTTGCCTTCTTGTCCGCACCGTGACCGTAATAGGTCCGGGTCGGAGAGAATTCACCGAATTTGTGGCCGATCATGTCTTCGTTGACACTAACCGGAACATGCTTGCTGCCGTTGTAGACGCCGAACGTGAGACCGACGAACTGCGGCAGGATGGTGGAGCGACGGCTCCACATCTTGATCACTTCGTTGCGGCCGCCTTCACGAACCTTCTCAGCCTTCTTGAGAAGATAGCCGTCAACAAACGGACCTTTCCATACTGAACGAGTCATTGGAGACTTCCTCTCTTACTTCTTACGCTGATGACGCGAGCGCATGATGAACTTGTCGGTCGACTTGTTCGAGCGCGTACGCTTGCCCTTGGTGGGCTTACCCCAAGGCGAAACCGGATGACGGCCACCCGAGGTGCGGCCTTCACCACCGCCGTGCGGATGGTCAACAGGGTTCATGACGACGCCGCGAACGTGCGGACGCTTGCCACGCCACACCGAACGACCGGCCTTGCCGTCGTTGATGTTGCCGTGGTCCGGGTTGGAGACTGCACCGACCGTTGCAAGGCAGGAGCCGTGCACCAGGCGCTGTTCGCCAGACGACAGGCGAAGGATCGCCATGCCCTGGTCGCGACCAACCAGCTGTACGTAGGCGCCAGCGGAGCGAGCGATCTGACCGCCCTTGCCCGGCTTCATCTCGACGTTGTGAACGATCGAACCAACCGGCATGTACTGAAGCGGCATGGTGTTGCCTGGCTTCACGTCAACCTGCTTTTCCGAAGCGATCACCTTGTCGCCGGCAGCAAGGCGCTGCGGAGCGATGATGTAGGCTTGCTGGCCGTCCGCATAGTTGATCAGCGCAATAAACGCCGTGCGGTTCGGGTCGTATTCCAGACGCTCGACCGTGCCTTCGACGTCGAACTTGCGACGCTTGAAGTCGATCAGGCGGTAGGTACGCTTGTGACCACCACCCTGGTAACGCACGGTGATGCGGCCAGTGTTGTTGCGTCCGCCCTTGGAGGACAGGCCTTCGGTCAGCGACTTGACCGGCTTGCCCTTGTGCAGGCCGGACCGGTCGACGATGACCAGCTGGCGCTGGCTCGGGGTGGTCGGATTGAAACTTTTCAATGCCATTGTTCTATTCCTCAGAGTCCGGTTGAGACGTCGATGGTCTGACCGTCAGCGAGCGTGACGATAGCCTTCTTGACGTCCTTTTGCCGGCCAGCGAAGCCACGGAAGCGCTTCAGCTTGCCCTTGCGGACCAGCGTGTTGACAGCCGTAACCTTGACGCCGAACAGTGCTTCGATTGCAGCCTTGATTTCAGGCTTCGACGCATCCTTGGCGACGTTGAAGATGATCTGGTTCTGTTCAGAAACCAGCGTCGACTTTTCGGTGATCGACGGAGCGAGGATCACATCATAGTGGCGGAGGTTAGTCATTTGAACCGCTCCTCAAGAGCTTCAACTGCAGCCTTGGACAGGACGAGCTTGCCGCGGCGCAGAATGTCGTAAACGTTGATGCCCTGCACCGGCAGAACGTCCACGTTCGGGATGTTCTGAGCTGCGAGCTTGAAATTGCTGTCGAGTTCGGCGCCGCCGATGAACAACACGTTGGTCAGGCCGAGCGTTGCGAATGCGCCGGTCAGCACCTTCGTCTTGGCTTCAGCAGCAACCAGGTTGTCAACGATGATCAGCTCTTCGGCACGAAGCTTAGCGGACAGCGCATGGCGCAGACCGAGAGCACGAACCTTCTTGGGCAGGTCATGGGCGTGGCTGCGAACAACCGGGCCATGAGCCTTACCACCGCCGCGGAACTGCGGAGCACGAGCCGAATGGTGACGAGCGCGGCCCGTACCCTTCTGCTTGAACATCTTGGCGCCGGTGCGTGCGATTTCTGCACGGCCCTTTGCCTTGTGCGTACCCTGCTGCTTCTTGGCAAGCTGCCAGCGAACGACGCGGGCAATGATATCTTCGCGCGGCTCAAGGCCGAAAATCGCGTCGGACAGGGAAACCTTACCGGCCTCTTTGCCCTCGAGTGTGGTGACGTTGAGATCCATGATCTGGCCCCCTTACTTGGCTGCGCGCACAGCGGCAGGACGCGGAGCGTCAGCCGGAGTGCCGGACTTGATGGCGTCGCGAACGACGATCCATGCGCCCTTGGAGCCGGGTACGGCGCCCTTGACGAGGATCAGACCGCGGTCTTCATCGGTGGAGACCACTTCCAGGTTCTGGGTGGTGATGCGTGTCTGACCCATGTGGCCAGCCATGCGCTTACCCTTCCAGACGCGGCCCGGATCCTGGTTGGAACCAGTCGAACCATGCGAACGGTGCGATACGGACACGCCGTGCGTTGCACGCAGACCGCCGAAGTTGTGGCGCTTCATGGCACCGGCAAAACCCTTACCGGCAGATGTACCGGTGACGTCGACCAGCTGGCCGGTGACGAAATGGTTTGCAGTGATTTCTGCGCCGACATCGATCAGATTGTCCGACGAAACGCGGAACTCAACGACCTTGGCCTTCGGCTCTACGTTGGCGGCAGCGAACTGACCACGCAACGGCTTGCTCGTGTTCTTGACTTTAGCCTGGCCAGCACCGAGCTGAACTGCGGTATAGCCATTCTTGTCTTCTGTGCGATGGGCAACCACTTGGCAGTTTTCCATCCGCAATACTGTAACTGGGATGTGCTCACCAGCGTCGTTATAGACGCGGGTCATCCCAATCTTCTGTGCAATCACACCTGAACGCATTGGTTCATTCCTCTTGAGAGTTAGCAATGGGGAGAACCCCGCTGCATCTCTGGTTTAAGGTTTCCCTATCTTCATCTGATCCAAATGAATCATCCGGTCGAAGGGTCGCCCATTTTTGGAAGCCGTTGGACCGAAATCCACGTACCTTCCTTGTTTTTAAAGCTTGATTTCCACATCTACGCCGGCAGCGAGGTCGAGCTTCATCAGCGCGTCAACAGTCTGGGGAGTAGGATCGACAATATCGAGGAGACGCTTGTGGGTGCGCATCTCGAACTGTTCACGGCTCTTCTTGTCCACGTGGGGCGAGCGGTTGACAGTAAACTTTTCAATCCGCGTAGGAAGCGGCACCGGACCACGAACCGAAGCGCCTGTGCGCTTGGCCGTCGAAACGATTTCCCGCGTGGAGGCATCAAGAATCCGGTGATCAAACGCCTTGAGGCGGATACGGATATTCTGGCCGTTCATTCGAGTTATCCTTGTTGTTGTTAAGCGAAAGCCCCAGGGTGAGGCATTTCGTTATTCGTTTCCGGGTGCTGATGCTTCAAAGAGCACAAAGAGCAAATCACTCTCTGTCCGTTTCTGCAATTCGACCCGCACATATACGGAATCGGCGTCCGACACAATGACCGAACGCCCACGAAAGCACGTTTTTTCGCGCTTCCGTCAATTCGAGAGGCATACACCTTTAGGCGCAGGCTTCGACCAGCAAATATTCAAGGAAGCGGCGTTTGAACGCGCCGCTTCCCAACCGAGTAAATTACTCGACGATCGAGGCGACGATGCCGGCGCCGACGGTGCGGCCGCCTTCGCGGATGGCGAAGCGCAGCTTTTCTTCCATCGCGATCGGAACGATCAGCTCGACGGAAACCGTGACGTTGTCGCCAGGCATAACCATTTCCGTGCCTTCAGGAAGCGACACGATGCCGGTCACGTCCGTCGTACGGAAGTAGAACTGCGGACGGTAGTTGGTGAAGAACGGTGTATGACGGCCGCCCTCTTCCTTCGTCAGGATGTAGGCTTCAGCCATGAACTTCTTGTGCGGCTTGACCGAACCCGGCTTGCAGAGAATCTGGCCACGCTCGACGCCGTCACGGGTAACGCCGCGAACCAGTGCACCGATGTTGTCGCCAGCCTGGCCCTGATCGAGCAGCTTGCGGAA
>NZ_JAFCXE010000035.1:0-33150 GCF_049897905.1 Pararhizobium sp. PWRC1-1
AACTTGGGCGCAGGCCAGGAGATGATGCGGGTTACTCTCGGGAAGAGCCGGGTGCGGGAAATCCGCCCGCCCGGATCTGTGAGGGCGAAGCCGAATGGCATAGCTACTCGACCACGATCGCCCGATGTCTGCCCACCGAGCGGCCCCCAAAACACTTTCTCTAATCGTGCGCTAAATTAAGCGGCACGTTAGCGGAGAAATCGCAGTGAGCAGACAGGGCAGTCACACACGCGGACAAGAGGTCCGCCGTCAGATCTGCCGGAGAATGCCAGCTTCACGCGCAGCGAATTCAAATGCAGCGCGGGCTTCGGCGTTCGTGTTTGTTCCCGCCAGAGCTCCCAAGCACGCGCGCCGGGCATCAGCATGGCTGGCTCCTTTGCCTTCTGGCCATTGCGACAACAGGTAGGCGAGAGCCTCGCGCGGATTTCGAACGACGTCAAAATGATCCTCGCACTCTTTCTTCACCTCGACGTTTGCATCCCAAATCGTTGTGTTAATAAAACACTCCTTTGGCCAGTTGCTTCAAGCATGGTTTGGCTCGGCGTCACACGAGACTGGCGGAAGAAGGTACGAAGAGGAATACGAGATGCGGGAGGTCTACCCTTCGGTATCCCTTATCTTACTGAGGTCGTGGATGTCGGTGGCGTTTGCTACATAATTCCGCATAATCCACACCGAGGTTTATTGGGCCGCGACTCGCAGCCCTTCATTTTGGAAATGCCATGAGCGAAACACTCCTGATCCTCGGCATACGAGGGCCTATTGCGACAAATAGGGGTCGGTTCCGGCTGAGTGTGTTTCGGCGTCCGCTTTGACCCCACCCTAGGCGTCGAAGGTTGACCCGGCCGAACGCAAAAGTCGCTAGTCTTTTCTGAGTCTTAGCATGGTCCGCCGGGGTCAGCCTTCGGCGCCGAAAGGGGTCAAAGTTCCGCGCTTAAACACAATCTGCTAGGCTTCAAGAACAACGGAGGAGAAATTGTTGAAGCTTCTAGCAATTTTTCCGGCGAGATGGGGCAGCGTCTATCGCTGGAATTGCTTATGTACTAACGTCATTGCTTCCTGCCATAGGACGGGCGAGCCGCCCTCAATGATTGGCCCATAACGCTCCAGGACTTGTTGCTCCGAGACGCCGTTTTCAGCCCATGTGCCACCGTCGGTGAGGGTGTTAAGAAGTAGCGGTTGAAGACGGTCGAGTGCTTTGGCAAAGCGGGCGTTGGGCGTTTGCCCTTCCTCGAATTCAAGCCAAAGGGTAAGCATTTCCTCAGCTTGGTCTCTCGGCAAGAGACCAAAAATGCGTTCGGCGGCCGCATATTCCTGTTTTGCCATGGTCGCCCTATCGATGCCCGAATTATGTATGGGCGCATCTCCCGCATCGATTTCAACGACATCGTGTAAGAGCAGGAGCTTTACCACGTGCAGCGGATCAACGTCTTCAGCGTGCTCATAGAATCAAAGCGAACAACGCCAAGTGCCATGAGTGTTCGGCTGAGTTTTCCCGCCGCGAGCGATTGATTAATGGAGATTGGCGAACAATTGACTTTAATCGGTCCAGCTCGGCCAAAAACGCAAGCTGTTTGTGAATGATCTCTGTTTTCAGTGCCTGCATAAAACGCACCCCGTCAACAGGGGGCGTCTATACACCGCCGACAGAAGCTTGCCAATGTGCCCGGCGAAATGCCAGCTCGTCACTCTCTGGGACTGGTGTCCCAAACTCTCGAAGACGCGGTCCTCTCGATCGAGGATCGGCGTTTCTTGGATCATTATGGCATTGATCTGAAGTGGATATCCCGCGCATTTGTCTGAAACGTCCAATACCATCATTCGCCCATCGGAGGTGAAGAAAGGTACCCGTTCGGATGGGCACCCCAAGGTTGAGTGTGCTCGTTTGAATCCTGAAGCTCCGTATTGAAAGAGATCGGCCACCAGCAACCATGGAGATCAGCCTCGCGCTCAGTCATGTTTCCTCCCGTCGTATTGCCAACGCATGCTCAAGTCCTCATTTCTCTTACTGCCCGTTCCAAGTTCGCCAGCATAATCACGCGATGAAACGGCGCAATCGTCGTAAGATAGATACGTCCCAGTCTGTTATGGCAATGCACCACCGTGCCCGCGAGCAGCTCGCGACCATTTGCTGCATCGGCGCGAATTTGGATGGTGACGCGAAAGTCGAGATGCCGGTCATCCGCGCCCAAGACCAACTCCGTCGCGCTCTTTGACAGCAGCGGTAAGTAGCCGATCACCGACCCACGCGCCGCTCCGACAAGACCGACCGCGCGAGACGATTTGACGCCGACTGTCGCCATCACTACATCGCGGACACGCGTGAGCCCACGAATCCACCACGCCTGCCGCTCGAACGCGGTGCGTGCCAGCACCTCCAGATCATCGCTCGCCTCCGCCGGCAGTTGAATTGCAAAGGCGTCCAACAGGTCCGCGTGCGCGTACAGCGGCGCTAGCACGCTGTTGCTGGGCATGGGCACAGCGCGCGCTTTGGTCGAGGTCATGTTCCGGGGGAGGTTCATGGTGTTATTTCCTTTTCCAAAGGGGTTTATTTATTGGTTTCCACACGTAGCGATGACGTTACGCCCTGAACGCGGTTGGTGCTTCAGCGATAAAGTCTTCCTTCTTTGGCGGAGCTTCCAACAAGGGAGCCACCTTGCCGAGTGCCAGTAGGAAGTGGCCATCGTTGTCGCTCGACAATTGATCGGCCTCGCTGTCCCAGAGCGTGATGGACATCCCCCTTCCCGTACAGGGATCAGTGAGCAGCAACGAGTTGATGAAACCGTGTTGCGTTTGCAAGTGGGGCTCAACGAAACCGCGGTACAATGCGGTTATCTCATCCAAATTCTCCAGCTTAGCCTGGAGGTGCATCACTCTTGCAAACATGTCGCATTCCTTTTGAAAGATGCCACCGCTGCGTGGCAAGGGTGTCGTGTCGAGTGTTCGTATGTCCTCACGCATTTCATTGATTGCCTTATCGCCAAGCCATACGGTACCGTATGTTGCGTATAACTTGCATCGAGTCCATACGGTGGCGTATGGATGTGGCGTCATGCCGCTGTCCGGGGATTTCTCCATGTCCGACAGAACCAGCCTCACCCCGCTCGATTGGACCGTCGCCGGCATAACCGCACTGGCCGAAGGCGGCATCGATGCCGTGCGGGTCGAGCGTCTGGCCAAGCGGCTCGGCACCTCCAAGGGGTCGTTCTATTGGCATTTTGCCAACCGGCCGGCGCTGTTGGCCGCCATGCTGGAGCTTTGGGAGCGCGAGAGCACGGCCGACGTCATCGAACATGTGGCTGCCATCACCGATCCGGCCGAGCGCCTGCGCCATGTCACCCGGGAGGCGCTGGAGGCCAAAACGCGCGGCGTGGACGTCGCCCATGCCGTGCGCAGCTGGGCGGCTCAGGACCCAGCCGTCGCCGTCCGCTTCGTCCGCGTCGAACAAGCGCGCACCGCCTTCCTCGCTCACGAACTGGCGGCGCTCGGCTACGATTCGCCCACCGCCCTGCGCCTCGGCAAAGCGCTCTACCTCGCGTTGATCGGCCTCTACGACGCCCGCCGCTATGCCACCGAGCTTGCGGACGACGCGGCCCTGCTCGATCTGCTGGAACGCGTTATCGCCGCCGTACCCGTCCGTTCAGGATGGCCGCCCTGATCTGAACTCTGCAACCAGACGGTCGCAGTCCGGTGACATGACACGGCGGCCGGGCAGTCTGGATAGCGCATTCGAGGTTCCTGACGCCGCTGAAGTCTGCCGCCGGTATGATCGACTGTCTCGGTGGCAAGTCGTCGGCGACATCCAGAAGGCCTGAGACGCGTCAAGTGAGATCGGGGAATCTTGGCCGCGTGGCCAAAACCCCGGGATGCGGCCACGTGCGCCGCCGAAGGGCGTGTCCGGCGGCCGGTGACGGGTCGAAAGGGGACGGGTGGAAATCCCGGTTATCTCGCAAACTTTCGAAAGGGTCGCAGAAGCCACTATCGCTGGACACACCTGTGCAGCGAGTGAAGCGAATTGCCGGAATGCCATCAGCCACCACTTCGATGCCATCCAGGGTCGCTGACGCAGACTGAAAATTTGAAGCCTTTCATCGGACGGGGCAGCTTCTCTATAAATCGGCGGTCTTGCTCAGTCATGTTGTTGAGGTATTTGACCTGCTGGATATCGATCAGCCAGTACCATCCCTTCAACAGCAGCAGTTAGTTGATGTTTTGCAATCCTGCCAGGTTCGCCCCACTCTTGTTGATGACGACCTTTTCAGGCCAGTGCCATTGTTCTCGATCGTGTGGGCGAAGAAGGCGCTGGGTGCAGCCTCATCGCGGTGCTCAGACAGCATAAAATCAAGGGTTTTGCCGAAATTTTCGACAGGCCGATACCCTTCATGAAGATAAGCGACGGCTACGGTAGAAGCCGTGCGGCCCGTCCTGTTCGCCTGGATGGGTTGTTGTAATAGCTGGAGGCCTGCTGGACCGATCTATGTCGGGACTGCTTCTCCATAGCTTCTGGCAGGGGGACGCGACGATTGGCGGCCTCGGTGAGATATCCTGACCGCAGCCCGTGCGCGGAAAACTCCGCTGCCTCCAACCCAGCCATCTCCGCTCGCTGCTTGAGGATGGCATTGACCGACTGCGGATCGATCTCCCGCTTCGAAACAGTCCCCCATCGCCCAATCCCCCGAAACACGCTTCCGCTGTCGATCTTTGCCGCCGCCATCCAGGCATTGAGCGCCTCCACCGGACGGCCGGTGAGATAGACGATGTCGTCCTGTTCGCCGGAGGCGGTTTTCGTGCGGCCGAGATGAATGGCGAGAGACGGGAGGGGAGGTCCGTCCGGCGTCTCGATTGGCGTCTCCAGGCTCAACTGCTCTACACGCAAACCGGCGATCTCGCTGCGCCGGCGGCCACCGGAGGCAAAGGCGACCATCAGCATCGCCCGGTCCCGCAGATCGCGCAGGCAGTCGCTGGCGCAGGTCGCCAGCAGTTTTGCCAGCACGTCACTGGTGACCGCCTTGGCGCTCTTGCGAAGACGTTGTCTTGGCGCGGCTTGGATCGCCAGCCGAATAGCTGATTTGAGGGCAGGGGAGGCGAAGGCTCCCTCGAGGCCTCGCCATTTGGTCAGCGTCGACCATTAATCCGGTTGGCACTGGGACGGTGGAGCCGGCCGGCGTTATTAAGCCTGCGGCCCCGATCAATCCGGAAGGGGAGGGGGAAGATGTCGACGACATCGAAGATCTCCCCGGCGTCGACTATGCCGCCATCGATGCGCTGCTCGCGCGGTCGGAGGCGGCGATCGAACATGCCAGAAAGCCCGGCCGGGCTCCGGCCGATCCGCTGATCTATGATCTCGACTGGGACGAGGACGAACGGCTCGACGAATGGCGCGCCGTACTGCGCCAGGCCGAAGCTTTGCCAGCAGTGCTGCAGGCGGTCGTCGGCCTCGATGCCTGAAACGAGCTTTCCGTTCTTCAGCACGCCCCCTGGCTCGGCCGGTTGTTGGCGGCATCGATCCTGCGCCAGGCCGGTATCACCACCGGCGCGCATCTCGCCGCCATCAATCTCGGCCTGAAAACCATTCCGGTCGATCGGCGCGTCGGCATCGGGACCGAGAAACCCGGCTGCTCGCCATCGCTCACGGCCTGATCGCGGCCGCCGAGCTCGGTCTGAAAGAGCATGACCGGCTGGCGTTGGCGCGCACGATGTTTGTGCGAAAGCTGGGCGGACGCCGGACGTCTTCAAAACTGCCGGAACTGGTCGAGCTGGTGATGGCAAAACCATTGGTGTCGGCCGGGATGGTGGCGAAGACGCGAGACGTCACGCCGCAGGCGGCGCGGCGGATCGTTTTGGAACTCGGCCTTCGGGAGATGACGGGGAGGGGGAGGTTTCGGGCGTGGGGGATCGTGTAATGTTCGTAGCGAAGGTATTCGAGGTCGGCTTGCGCTTTTGCGAAAGTAGCGAGTATCTCGTCACCACGTGTCATCAGCTGATCCCGAGGTTAAATAGAGTCGCATCGCCGCACGCGCCGGCTGGGAAGGCTTGCATAGATGGGAAGCTCGCTGCTCGGGTGCGCTCGATCGCGTCCCGGAACTGACGAGCGAGGATTTCAATCTGCTCCAATAGCCGGATCCAATTTATGACAAGGATTACTAAATATATCGCGCGCCAGTTCTGCACTCCCCGAGCTAATCGCATCACAGATCGCTCGATGTTCAACCACTGTATTCTGGATAAGTCGAGAGTAATAGGGGCCGGATTGAGCTGCTTCCAGCTCGCCGAGGCCGGCGTCCATGTCATCATCGGCGCGTGGGGCGACGAGCGCGGGCGTGCCGCCGTCGACGATCTGGCATCGCAGCACCTGATCGCACAATCCGTTCGGCTCGACCCGATGACCTCGCGAGTGTTGAAGCCGCCGCAGCCACGATCGGAACACGGGAAGCTCGACATCCTCGTCAACAATGCCGGGATGTTTGATGTTGCCGATGCTCCGCCCAGCAGCGCCTCGATCGAGGCCGTCCGCCGCGTGATGGACATCAACTTCATCGGCTCTCTGCGACACGCAGGCGATGGTGCCCTTGTTGAAGGAGGCTCCCGCTGCCGGATCGTCAACCTGTCCAGTTCGCACGCTGAATGGCGATCCCACCTCAACCTACTATTCGCAGCGGTTCATTAGCTACAACGCATCGAAAGCAGCGCTGAACATGCTGACCATCCAGTTGGTTGCGCAGCACGGGTATTGTCGTCAATTCCGTCCCGGCTTCGTCAAGACGAACCTGACCGGATACGGCACCATGACGCCGGAAGAGACGGGCAGCTTCTTGGAACCTGATGGAAACACCCTGGTCGGACTTTAGGCCTCACTCACTTGGAACGTGGCACCGTCCCCGTTCCAGGTGGGGCGACAAGGCGATGTAGCTGCGAGTACCTTTGAATCCCTCGATAGAGTGGATCCGCTTGAGGAGTCCACCTCGGGCGCGCCTGAGCTTGGCGCCATCGAGCAAAGCCACATTCGCTTTGATCACGCCGTCCTCAATCTCATTTGGCATTATCGCAGTGAGTATCACGGCGGTTTTCACACGTCCCAGAAAAGTGACTGGATCTTTATTTAAGCGCCACCTAAATTTATCACGCTGTTACCTTGGCCGAAACCGGAACGGCGTTCATCACGAAAGTATTTTTTGAAATTCCATATCGTGGCCCTTTTCAACGATCTGTATTTCCGGGGCGATTTTGAGCCCGCTACCTAGTTGGTGGCGGGCTCGCGTGGAGCTATTATGCTCATGCGTTAAGGCTGAGCATCCCGCGTTCTTCGCTCCTTTACGCCTCTACCGGATAATTTGCACGACGGTGTAGGTCTTCGCCGATGACACGCTGAACGTTGACTATCGGGTGAACGTGGCGAGGATCCTCGGAGACCGGCATGGACACGTTTTCGCGTGCAAGCGGCTCACCGACGACACGACCGTTTCCGCCGGCGGCTCAAGCGCGGCCCCTGCGTCGGCGCCAATCACCGCGCCGACGCCGGCTCTCGGACGATTTATTAAGCGAACATACTAAGAAAACGGCCCCAAATTCCTGCTCGCTTGATATGCTTCGCGCGAATATAGCGGGCAGTTCGTTCTGCGCTTACTGTTGTACCGAAATGGCAGTCGCAGACGATGTGGTGCAACTGCCCGTCGGACATTTGGAAAAACCGCTTTGCTGCTCCGTAGGTGTCGTTTTCCAGCCCGGCTGCCCGCAAAACGGGATCGTTGAAGCCCACCGTGATCGCCGTGTTGTCGCTTCGCATGGAAGCACGCAGCGATGCCGGCTGAAACTCGGTTTCGCGCAGTGTCGACAGAAGTCGGTGCGGCTCCCGCTCAAGGAGTTCAACCCAGCGCTGGATGCGGTCCTCGCGCGACAAGATTTGTTGCGGATAGTGGTGATTGATCTTGGCAAGACGTTGTAGTTGATCAGTTTCGTGATGCTTCATTTCGCCCTCCATTGACGATGAATGCAATTGGCCTTCCGCTCCACGAGCAGCCGGCGGTGCAGATATGCAATCCAATATATACTGTCGATTTTCCGCGTTCCTCCCTTCCTTTGCGAGAACTTTAGGAGAGCCTAATTTGTTCCCGTATGCCTTCGGCAGGTTGGAGATTTGTTCGCTGTAGTTCTGGCACCCTACGATGACGTTGGCGCTTTTGCCGGGTGGATCCGCGTTGCGGTTCCTCGTATGGGACTGGGCGAGAAGACCACGACCAGCCTTGCTTGTCATCCATGAACTGGCGACGAATTCTGTCTGACGAGGCCGGATTGCTCGATATAACGGGCACCAGTGTGAGGACGAGGTGGAGATTGTCTGGACCGAGCAGGGTGACCCTTGAACCATCAAAGGCGCCGGAAGGATACGGAAGCAAGCTTCTCCAGCGGACCGTCACTGGTCACCTCGACGGTTCCATCGCTTACAACTGGACCAGAAGCGGGGTGATGGTGACGTTGCGGATGAAAGAAACTCAATTGGCTTTCTAAGACTTGGCGCTCGCGTTGATCGTGCGCTGCTCCTATGTCGACGGTGCACTCACACAGCTCAAACACTCTCTGCAGGGCGATCTGGATTTGAGCGCCAGCCGCAGGGCAGGGGGATGAACGTCACTGAGTCAATTGTCGTAACAGCGAATTCACCACCCCCCGCCAGGCGATGCTATCGCGAGATGCCCGAAACTTCACCGAAGATGACTTTTCATCCCGGTGCAAGACCTTAGTTCAATGGCAACACTGGACTGAAGTTTGGCTGTTGCAGCAAAGGTCCTAGCGCAGGAACAAGGCCCATTTCCTCACGTTTGATCCGCAGCTTGGACGGCAAACTGCACGTCAAAGCATTCAGAAAAACCAAGGAGATAGAGATGAAACACCTTACATCATTTGCATTTGCGGCGGCACTTCTCGCCACCTCAACAATGGGTGCGTATGCGCAGTCGAGCAGTACCGTAGGCACTGGTGGAACCAGTGTCGGAGATGGCGCCGCGAACAGTACAGTCGGTACCGCCGGCTCCTCAGCCGGCGGCACCGAGTGCCCTGCAGGCAGCACCACTTGCAATGGCTCTGCATCGACGCTCGCCACAGGTGGCACTTCTGTAGGCGATGGCAAGGCGAGTAGTTCGGTCGGCACGGCGGGATCGGCAGCAGGCTCGGGTGATGGATCGGGTGCAGCCTCTACGCTTGGAACAGGCGGTACGTCGGTGGGTGACGGCAAGGCTAGCAGCTCCGTCGGTACTGCGGGTTCTGCTGCAGGCTCGAGCGAGGGTTCAGGTGCCGCTTCCACGCTTGGAACGGGCGGCACGTCAGTAGGTGATGGCAAGGCCAGCAGCTCAGTTGGCACCGCAGGAAGTGCGGCGGGTGCTGCACAGGATGACACCTCCAACAAGAAGTGCCCTCCTGGCAAAGCCAAGAAGAACAACGGCTCGTGCTGAGGACTCAATAACAGCCGGCTGCTTCTGCGGCCGGCCCCTTCTTGGAGACATGACATGAACGCGAACATCTTGATAGCGGCATTGACCCTATTCTCGTGCGGTGAAGCCCTAGCTGAGACTATAAAGCTGGATGACGGCGCGACCTGCACCATCATCGAAAGCGGCAGTTCTTCAGACAGGGAGAACAACACAACCGTGACGGCCGGAGGCGGTAAAGTCAGTTCTTCGACTACAATCGGGGGAAAGACAACCACGACCAATTCGGCAACGGGGTCTTCGACATCGAGCGCCAGTGCATCATCTGGCGATGGCACCACGCAATCCTTTTCCACCTCGAGCATTACCCGTCCGGACGGATCGATCGTTACCCGAAACTCCGACGGTACCTGCTACGTCGAAAAACCATCGAAGTGAGGAATTTTGCAATGGGTAATCTAATCGCTAGATCGGCGGGCGTCGCGCTCGTCTTTATGCTGACGGCGTCGCCGTCGTACGCGGAAGACTGCAATGCAGCAGGCACGGTCGGCTCCGGGGGAAGTGCGGCTGCGGGAGGTACATCGGCAAGCACCCTCGGCACCGCCGGGACTTGTCTGACTGATGACGGCGCAACCTCATCCATCGGTTCGGCGGGAAGCGCCGCTTCCGCAGATGGCAAGGCGAAAAGTCGTACAAAGGTCATCGACAACGATCAGCAGCTGAAGGCGCAATCGAAGGCGCAGGCAATGGACCAAGGTACGTTCAGCAAATCGCAGACGAAGACGCGCGTTAAGGGTGATGAGTTGGAGAGCAACACCCGGACGATGTCGCATGTGCCCGGCCAAAAACCAGTCAAGAGCACAACCAAAAACAGCGTTATTCTTCCGGAACAATGAACGGACATCGGGGTCGAGCATCGGCTCGGCAACAGCGCTGGGCCGACAACCCTCGGCTCGAACCCGGAAACAGTAGCCGTGCTGGTCGAGGACGATGCTTTGATCCGCATGTCGGTAACCGACATGGTAGATGAGCTGGGATTTCAAGTGAGCGGGGGCACCCTCGTCGGCAGTTATGAATGGTCGGTGGGGATTGCCCAAGGGTTACGTCGAACAAACGAGATCTCTCATGCTGCCGCCGAACGTGAGGCGTTCTAGGAGGCGGGCGTACGTGGCACCGTCTCGGAGACCGCATTCGGAAGCTCACTTACACCAAAGACTGCAGCGACCGGCGTTTCCACGTGAGCGTGCATCTTCTGGAGACATATTCGGTTGCAATGTCCTATCCCGAAATAGAAGTGGTTCACCGTCCAGGAAGCTACAAGGGCGGTCAGCTAATCCGGGCTACGAGACATCATGCACGAATTGGTCCAACGTGAGCCGAACAGCATTGGCCCACCATAAGACACAGGCTGCCAGGGTCCTCGATATCGATAGCGCACTTTAGAAGCCCAGGAAGACGATACCTTTGCATTGTCTCGCTGGTCTCGCCCAGCCTTGGCATCGGCTGCACCCATTGGCATTCCGGAGAGTCATTAGCAGCCGCCGTAGGTGCAAAGGTTGCCGACCGCGCTTCGATACATGCGCCCTTTAACAGGCCCTTCTCATGACGCTGCATTACTCGGAAACGATAAAGCGCGTTAATCGAGCGCTATTTTTCCTGCGATTATAAAACGGCTTAGTCGCTACGGGCGTTTTCGCCCATTTTCAACTTGTGCCCCACGTCTACGATCGCACTGAGTGCCGGAATGAGATCTTCACCGAGTGCCGTCAACGCATACTCCACTGATGGCGGCGTCGTTGGCTGAATTGTGCGGCTTATGACGCCACGCGCTTCCAGTTCTTTTAAACGCTGCGAAAGGACTTTGGCGGATACGGGCGGGATATCGAGACGCAATTCGCTGAAGCGGCGCGGCCCTGCGCGCAGATGCCAGATCACATTCGGAGCCCAGGCGCCTGCGATGATCGTTAAGCACTCAGTCAGGATACAAGGTTCGCGCGGCGCCACGCTTCGGTTTTTTCGGATCTTTAGGCTCATCTGAACTTTCGGTTACCGCGGAGAAACTCGAATGTTGAGTAACTCAAAGAAACCAAGTTGGCAATCGTAACTTCGGTCCATAGGCTGGAAGCGTCTTCAACCAACCGAGGTTTATCAATGCAGCTTTATTTCAAGCCGGGCGCCTGTTCGCTGTCTGCCCGCATCATTCTCACCGAACTAGAGATACCTTTTGAGAGCATAGAGGTTATCACAGAGAGAGGCACGACGATCGATGGGCGTGACTACCGCGCGATTAATCCGAAAGGGTATGTACCCGCTTTGGAGATCGAACCTGGTGTCATCGTGACAGAAAACCCGGCGATCCTTCAATATCTCGCCGATCTTCAACCGCAAGCAGGGCTCGCCGCGGCTGCTGGGACGTTCGAGCGTATTCGTCTGCAGGAGTGGCTCAACTTTATCTCGTCGGAATTGCATAAAGCGTTTGCTCCTTGGTTCAGCGGGCGGAGTATTGACGAAGGCGAACGGTCACGTGCAGAAATCATCCTTGCGCGCCGTATCGACGACGTCGAGCGTGGATTGTCCGATGGCCGACGCTTCATCGTGGGGGAAGCTTTCACCATCGCGGATGCCTATCTATTTGTCGTTCTCAATTGGGCTGGGTTTATCAGCTTTAGCTTGGCCCGGTGGCCGACAGTTGCCGACTATATCGCTCGTATCGCGGCACGTCCGACAGTTCGCGCGGCCCTTGTTGCTGAGGGGCTGCTTCAGGAAGAGGCCGCACAATGAGAGCGACCATTGAAGATATCACCGCGGCGCTTCGCATGTATTTCGACGGGCTCTACCACTGCGATGTCGGAAGGCTCGAAAGCATCTTTCACCCGGCGGCCGTCTACGCAACGACTGATGAGACGCCGTTTCTTCATCGCACGATGGCGGAATATTTTCCGATCGTCGCAGCGCGGAAATCTGGGGCGTCTCGGAACGAGGCTCGCCGCGATCACATCGAAGCGATCGATATTGCCAGCGACACGATAGCACTTGCGCGCGTGCGTTGTTCGATTGGATCGCGGGATTTCGTCGACTTTTTGACCCTCGTTCATGTCGAGGGCAAATGGCAGATCATCGCCAAGGTCTTTAATATTATCGAGAAGCAGCAATAAAAGGAGGCAAGAGAAATGCCATACGTGAACATCAAGATAACAAAAGAAGGTGCGACGAAGGAACAGAAGGCAGAACTCATCGCCGGAGTTACTAACCTGCTTGTGCGCATCCTGAACAAGAGCCCCGCCACGACGTTTGTTGTCATCGATGAGGTGGCCGTGGAAGACTGGGGCGTCGGCGGCCTTCCCGTCGCCGACTATCGCAAAAGGCTTGAGCCGCCCCTTAAGAAAGTCGATTAACAAAGTTTCGAAGGCCCGCCAGCGAGAACCTCTCGCTGGCGGGCAAATCAACCTGGAGCATTCACTCAACAACACCAATCCGCGTTTTCCGGACCGAAGGGCGGGATGGTGAAGACGATTGGCGGCTCGTTGGCCGTATTTCCACCGGAACCGAAAGCAGTCTTCAGCCCATCTCCTCACCGGACTTGTAGTCGGACTGACCCTCGGCAACCGTGAAGTCAATGTCTCTCCCGAAGCGTTCGGCAGCCATTGCTATTTCATCGCAAAACCCACGCAACAGCAGCAGTGAGACGTCAGTCGTGCTAGGGCCACTTACGGTGGTCGAGCGGACGGGTTCTGAAAGCTACGTACTTGCGCGCGTGGGAAAAACCGAACTAACTGTGTTTTTCGAGAGCGGGTTCGTCTGCAGTCTGGGGACGTCGTGCGTCTCCGGCCACTCTTGAACTGCATACACCTGTTTGACGACAATAGCGGGCTGCGCATTGAATTGCCTCAACAGGAAACGAGCTAGCAGCTCATCGCCTTGACGAAACGGTCCAACTCCCGTTGCATACGGAGAATCTACAATTCGCGGGATGACCTCAATGCCGGTTCAGACACCTGATAAACGTGGTCCCTATGTAAAGGCGGATATTGACCTCCTCACCGACGTCGCCGTCAAGATGATCCGCGCGGAAGAACTCGAGCGCCGCTCTAAGACAGAGCATCTACGGGCGCTTCGTTTAGCCGAGGCCTTTAAGGCTTCTGATCAATGACTGCTTGTGGCAACCATGCGAGACGGGAACTTGCTCACGAAGCCGGGAGCGATCGCGAAGGCGCGCCCGTATCAGGACGCTTCTGACAATCCTCCTGCCAGTTTGATCCATTTTTCCATCTCGCCATGATCCACTCAAGCAGATTAAAGATTGGCTGCCTCTGGTCGTATTCAGTTTCGCGACGCCTCACCGCCTCGCGGACCGCCAGCTACGTTAAAGGCGGCGATGCGAATGCATCCTTAGTACCCTCCCAAGGACGTGCATCAGGCCGTCTAGACCTTGGTGGTTTGCGAACCCGCCAAAAATGGGCGGAGCACGTTGTCGACGATTGCCTTGCCGGCCCCGCGAACGATGCGGTAGTTTTCCATGTCACGAGCTGGCGTGGGGTCCGCGGGCTGTTCTGCAACGTGGCCCCTGAACATTAAAAGAGCACAGATATACGGTAGCAAACAGAGTATGAGCGCGCTAGTCGACTAGCGGGGATGGTTGGGGTCGCGTCGGCGCATCGAAGCTTGGTACCTCCTGCTTGGCTGCAATGCGCCAAATGCCGCCAAATCAACCGGCTTGCATTTGCTGCACCGTTGCCATTCCAAGAAGATCGAGACACTTTCCAATGACCCTTGCCACCAGCCTGCAGGTGACACGCCGTGCTGCGGGCTCGGCAGCTTTCAAGACTGGGCAATCCGTGTAGAAACGGCTGAATGCGTCCGCCACTCGATATGCCTGATCAGCGATCTCGAATGGTTCGAGCTGTCGCGCTGGCACCGTAAAGTTAACCTGCCAGTGATCGACCTGTGCGATCCTTCAGCATGACCCAAGTCATTCGTGATCGCCTTTATCGCCGCCATCGATTTCCTGCAGACGTGATTGCCCACGCCGTGTGGCTCTATCTTCGTTTTCCGCTCAGCCTGCGCATGGTCGAAGATCTTCTGGCGGCGCGTGGGATCATCGTTTCGCACCAGACCGTGCGTCTCTGGGTGGATAAATTCGGTAGGCATTTCGCCAATGATATCCGGAGGCGATCCGCCGGTCGGCTTGGTGACAAATGGTACCTCGATGAGGTTGTCAGCTCCATTGGCGGCAAGAAACACTGGCTTTGGCGCGCCGTCGATCAGGACGGTTTTGCTCTCGACGCACTGGTGCAAAGCCGCCGCAATACCAAGGCCGCAAAGCGTTTGATGCGAAAGCTTTTGAAAGGACAAGGCCGCTTGCCGCGCGTCATGATCACCGACAAGCTGCGATCCTATGGCGCGGCAAAGCGCGATATCATGCCCGGCGTCGAGCATCGCTCGCACAAAGGCCTGAACAACCGGGCGGAGAATTCCCATCAACCGACCCGGCGGCGAGAACGGATCATGAAGGGCTTCAAGTCAGCCCGACATCTCCAGCGTTTCGTTTCAATTCATGACCCTGTCGTCAACCTTTTTAACATTCCACGCCACGAGATCTCATCAGACCACACCGCGAATTGAGAACCGAAGCCATGCAGATGTGGAACGAGATCGCACGCCTGCAAACCGCATAAGCGAAAGCCGGGCCAAACATTCTTGAACGGTGTCCGTTAACTTTACGGTGCCCTTGAAGGGACTTGGCAACATCGACGCCGGCAAAAGTGCCGTCGTTTTGGAAAATACTCGTCAGCGGCTCTCAGTCTCACCAATGCATGTTCACGTTGCGTCCGACGGTAGCGTGTCTGTGGGAACAGACCGTTTTGGGAAAATCGCTCTGCCAGCAAAGTTCTCTGTCGCCCATTCTGACACTTATGCGACAAAGCTGAAAACTGGCTGAAAACCCCCGTTAATCCACTGACATGTGCGACCTTTAAGGAGCCTCCAAAAGCGTTCGGATTTTTCCGGCGCCCTTGCAAGCCGATGCGGAGCACGCACCATGAAAGTCATCCAGATCACCGATACCCATCTCAGCCCCAGCAAGCCGCATTTCAACGGTAATTGGGAACCGCTTGCGGCTTGGATCAGGGGGACGGGTGCGGATCTCGTCGTTCATACCGGCGATCTCACAGTCGACGGCGCCGATCAAGAAGACGACATCGCCTTCTCGATGGAGCTGATGCGCCAGCTTCCTATGCCGGTGCTGATCGTTCCGGGAAACCATGATGTCGGCCATCTGCCGGGTTCCGACCAGCCTGTGGATGCCGTCCGGCTGGAGCGCTGGCGCCGCCTGGCCGGACCGGACTACTGCGTATCGGACCACGACAATTGGCGGCTGATCGGGCTGAACAGCCTGTTATTCGGCCACGGCGATGCCGAGGAAGCGACCCAGTTCTCCTGGTTGGAGGAGGTATTGGCGGCCCGTGACGGCCGGCGCGTTGCGATCTTCACCCACAAGCCGCTGTTCGTCGATGACGAGCAAGAAGGCGATACCGGGTACTGGAGCATCCGCCCCGCCCCGCGCCAGCGTCTCTACGATCTGCTTGCAGCGCATGATGTGGCGCTTTTCGCCACTGGTCATCTGCATTGGGCCTGGAAAGGCTTGTTCGAGAAGACCTCGCTCGTCTGGGGGCCGTCATCGGCGTTCATCATCGACAAGATGGAGCGGGAAATGCCCGGCGAGCGGGTGGTCGGCGCCGTCATCCATACGTTCGGTGAGGATGTATCGAGCGAGATCGTCACGCTGCCAGAGTTGACGCCCTATTTCATCGACGAGGTAATCCACGAGGTCTATCCCCGCGCTGCCACCAAACAGGTGCCGGAGGCGGCGCAATGAGCGTTTTCTCACTGCGCGATATCAGAAAATCTTTTGCCGGCAACGCTATCCTGAAAGGCGTATCGCTGGAAGCCGAAGCCGGCGAGTTCATCGCGCTGGTCGGCCCGTCCGGCTGCGGCAAGAGCACGCTGCTGCGCATCGTCGCTGGCCTCGATCATGCCGACAGCGGCGAAATCCGCATCGGCGACCGCGAGATGTCTCAACTGACCGCCGCCGATCGCAACATCGCCATGGTGTTTCAATCCTATGCGCTTTATCCGCATCTGACAGCCGGCCAGAATATCGCGGTGCCTCTGGCCATGCGCAAGCTGACTGGCATGCAGCGGCTGCAGTTCATCGGCGCGCTGCTGCCCGGCCAGCGCCAGATCTGCGCCGATATCCAGCGACAGGTCCAGGCCATGGCCGTATCGCTGAAGATCGACCATCTGCTCGACCGCAAGCCCGGACAGATGTCGGGCGGCCAGCGCCAGCGGGTTGCTCTCGCCCGCGCCATGGTGCGCAATCCGAGCGTGTTCCTGATGGACGAGCCGCTGTCCAATCTCGACGCCAACCTGCGCGTGCACGCCCGTGGCGAGATCGTCGACCTGCACCGGCGTGCGGGCGTACCGACGCTGTATGTGACGCATGACCAGTCCGAGGCCCTGTCGATGGCCGACCGGGTGGCGGTGATGATCGGCGGCAATCTGCTGCAACTGGCAGCACCGCAAACGATCTACGACAATCCGAGCCATATCGAGGTCGCCCGCTTCATCGGCCAGCCGCGCATCAACCTGCTGCCCGGCAAGAGAGATGCGCATGGCATCGTTCAGTTCGGCGCGTTGCGTCTTACGTCTTTGCCGGAAGCTCTTGGCGAAACAAGCGTCACACTTGGCGTTCGACCGGAATTCGTGCGGCTCCGCGCCGAGGGGCAAGGCGCACTGGCCGGCCGGGTCGAACGACTGGAGTTTCTGGGATCCGAAGTCATCGTGTTTGCCAAGCTGGCAGCCATCGGTGAGACAATGCTTGCCAAGGTCACACCCGGCGAAGCGCGCGGACTTGTTGCCGGCCAGGCGATCGGCCTCGACATGGATCCAGCGCATGTCATGCTGTTTGCCGAGGATGGCCGCCGCCTGCCGGCAGCACCGGTTTCCGCCGTTCTGCGGGAGACCGCCCGTGGCTGATATCGCGCTGCCTTTCTCCGCCGTCGAAACGGCAGGCCGGCGCGAAGCGCGGACGGCCTGGCTGCTCGCCTCGCCCGCCATTCTGCTCATGGTGCTGTTCATCGTGTTTCCCACCATCGCCGTGATCGTGCTTGGCTTTACCGATTTCGAACTCGGCTACGGCAGCTTCCGTTTCGTCGGCTTCGAGAACTACGCCGAACTGATCAGAGACCGAACCTTTCGCCGGTCGTTGTGGAACACCACCGTCTACACGGCGATCGTCACGCCGGTGTCGATCGTTCTTGGTCTTGGCATTGCGTTGCTGATCGAATCCGAGCCGCGCGGCCGTGACTTTTTTCGCACGGTCTATTTTCTGCCCGTTGCCTCGCTGCTCGTCGCCATGGCGACGGTCTGGCAATACCTGTTCCACCCGAGCATCGGCCCGCTCAACACCTTTCTCGCACTGTTCGGCATTTCCGGTCCGAACTGGCTCGGGGCCTCGAGCACGGTGATCTACGGCCTTTCAATCATCGGCGTTTGGCAGTCGGTCGGCTTCAACATGGTGCTGTTTCTGGCCGGTCTCACCGCCATTCCGCGCGAACTCTATTCGGCGGCCGAGGTCGACGGCGTAAAATCTTCCATCGACCGCTTCCGTCTCGTCACCTGGCCGATGCTCGGGCCGACCACGCTTTTCGTCACCACCATCAGCGTCATCAACTCGGTCAAGGTGTTTGAAACGGTCAAAACCCTGACCGAAGGCGGACCGAACAAGGCATCGGAAATGCTGCTGTTCACCATCTATCAGGAAGGCTTCGTTTTCCTCCGGGTTGGCTACGCCTCGGCAATGACGGTCGTATTTCTCGCCATCCTCGTGGTCCTGATGGTCCTCCAGTATCGCTTCCTCGACCGGCAGGTGCATTACACATGACCCAGACGCTGACCCTCGGACGGCTTTTGCGGCTCTCGCTGCTTTCGCTTGGCGCCCTGATGTTCCTCGCGCCCTATATTTTCATGGTCTCGACGGCCGGCAAGGACCAGAGCGAAATCTTTTCCGCCTCGTTGTCGCTGATCCCGCAGCACTTCGCCTATATCGCCAATTTCACCAAGGCCCTGACGCGGGTGTCGATGCAGAACCTGCTGCTCAACGGGGTGATCGTCTGCGGACTGATCCTGGTGCTGCAGGTGGTGGTTGCGGTGCCCTGCGCCTATGCGATGGCCAAGCTGAAATTCGGCGCGGCGCGGTTCATGATGGCTCTGGTGATGCTCGGCCTGCTGGTACCGATCCATGCGACCGCGCTGCCTCTCTATGTCGCCTTCGACAAGCTGTCGCTGCTCAACAGCTATACGGCACTTGTGGCGCCGTTCTCGATCTCGGTGTTCGGCATTTTCCTGTTCCTGCAGTTCTTCCGCGCCATGCCGGACGACCTCATCCACGCCGCCCGCCTCGATGGCATGTCGGAGGCGGGCATCGTGGCACGCGTGATCGTGCCCAATGCCTGGCCGGCCGTCACAGCCTTTGCCATCTTCTCGGTGGTCGCGCATTGGAACGACCTGTTCTGGCCGCTGATCGTCGTCACCAACCAGTCCTACGCGACGCCGCCTCTCGGGCTGCTGTTCTTCCGTGCGGCCGAGGCCGGCGACGACTACGGCGCGCTGATGGCTGCCACCTTGATCATCACCCTTCCCCTCGTCATCGCCTTCCTGCTCGCGCAGAAGCGCTTCGTCGAGGGTATCACCATGACCGGTCTCAAAGGCTGACCGGTCGCAACCCAAGCCGTAACTCCCAACTGTAACTCCCAGCCGTAACTCAAGGAGACCACGCGATGAAACGTATCAAGCAGGCCCTCGCCGCCGCCGCGGTATCGATGGCCATGACGATCCCGGCCTATGCCGAAACGACGCTGACTGTTCACTATCCGATGCCCGGCTTTTTCAAGGACGTGATGGACACGATCTCGAAGAAGTTCATGGAGGAAAATCCGGATATCAAGATCCAGTTCGCCAATCCTTCGGCGACCTATGAAGAGGGCATCCAGACGATCATGCGTCAGGCCGGCACCGCGGAAATGCCCGATGTCACTTTCATCGGCCTCAACCGCCTGCGCATGCTGAACGAGCGCAATATTCCTGTCGATCTCACGCCACTGGTCGCCAAGGAAGGCGACATGGTGTCGAAGGGCTTTTCCGAAAACATCCTGAAACTCGCCCAGGTCGAGGGTAAGCAGGTCGGCCTCGCCTTCGCCACATCCAACCCGATCATGTACTACAATGCCGATCTCGTGCGCGCCGCCGGTGGCAATCCGGACGTTCCGCCGAAGACATGGGACGAAGTGATCGCGCTCGGGGCTAAGATCAAGGCGCTCGGCGACGGCAATGAGGGCATCGATTTCCGCTGGCAGGGCGACGACTGGATGTTCTCCGCGCTGCTGTTCGGCGCCGGCGGCACGATGCTCAATGAAGACGAAAGCAAGGTGACCTTCAATGGTCCCGAAGGCCAGAAGGCCGTTGACGTGCTGGATCGCATGGTCAAGGAAGGCGGTCTTCCGGTCTTGACCAAGCAGGCCGGCGAGCAGGCTTTCGTGGCCGGCAAGATCGGCTTCGCCTTCCAGACGACCGGGGCGCTGCGCAACACCATCAAGAATGTCGGCACCAAGTTCGATCTCCGTACCGCCCACATTCCGCTGATTGATCCGGTCAACGGCAAGCTGCCGACCGGCGGCAATGCCGTGGTCATCCTGACCAAGGACGCGGACAAGCAGGCAGCCGCCTGGAAGTTTGCAAAGTTCGCCGCCGGCCCCTATGGCGCCTCGGTCGTCGTTCCCGGCACCGGTTATGTTCCGAACAATGAGCTGGCTGCTGCTTCGCCGGACTATCTCGGCACCTTCTACAAAGAGAACCCGCTGTTTCGCGCCGGTCTCGAGCAGATGCCGCTGATGAAGCCCTGGTATGCCTTCCCGGGCAGCAACGGCGTCAAGGTCACCCAGACCATCGTCGAGAACCTGTCGCGCGTGGTCGAGCAATCGGCAACGCCGCAAGAAGCACTCGACGACGCAGCCGCCGATGTGGAAAAGCTGTTGCCGCGCAGCTAACCAGACCTGAGCCCATCGAACGGCCGCCCTTTTTTGGGCGGCCGTTTTTCGTTGCGTGGATCGGTCAGGTCTCATTCCGTATGTCGCGCACCGTGCCACCGGGGCGCAACCGGTGTGCCACCTGCAGATGGCGCGGCGCGACGGCATTTTCGGCCATGTCCAGAAGCAGAGACGCGGCCGCGGCGCCCATCGTCGCATCCGGAATTTCCACCGTCGTCAGTGCCGGATAGGTCAACCTGCCGATTGCAATGCCATCAAAACCCGCGACCGAGATATCGCCAGGTACCGACAGGCCCTGACGCCTGATGGCTGCGATGACACCAAGCGCCAGGAGGTCGTTGGAAGCGATGATCGCGGAAGGCGCGAAACGGGAGAGGATCATCGATAGATCGAGCGTTTCGAAACCATCGACGAAAGGGATCTGCATCGCTTCCAGCACAGTCATGCGCGCAGCGTCCATCGCATCGCAATATCCGGCATAGCGCAGTTTTGCCCGGTCGGACGCATTAAAATAACCGGAAACGAACAGAATGCGCCGGTGGCCGAAAGCCAGAAGATGTTCGGTGATGTCGCGGCCGGCCTGGCGATTGTCAGCGCACACGGCCGCAGGGAATCTTGCAGTGGGCGGATTGCCGAGTAGAACCGTCGGCGGCAGAACGGCTGAAAGAGCCTCGCTGCTATGCGCATCGCAGACAGTGAGGATCAAACCCGTCGGCTGTTCGTTGAGCAGGGAGGCGACCGCGTCCACCTCGCGGGCCGGATCATAGTCAGACTGGGCGATCAGGACGCCGTGGCCGGCGACCAGCATGCGGTTCTGGATGCTGCTCAAAGAGGCGGCAAAGACAGGATTGGTGATACTTGGAATGAGGACACCGATAACCGGCCGGCGTTTTGCCGAACCCGATGGGCCTCCTGCTGGACGATAGCCAAGTTCGGCAGCGGCGCGCCGGACTTTCCGGACCATCTCGTCGCTGACCGGGCCGGTGCGGTTCAGGACCCGCGAGACTGTTGCAAGCGAACAGCCAGCACGAGAAGCAACCTGCTGAAGGGTTGTCATGACAGTGGTCCACTGTTGTAGGCCGCCAAGAAAAACAGCGCGGCGAAGCCATTACCTACGATGAACCCAACAGACTATGCAATGAGCCGATGGCCCACATGTGCCGGCGCGGTGCAGTCACGTTGATTTCGGTTTAACGGTTTGTTGGTGGACTGGGCAGGATGAGCTTTGCCGGCCGTCAATTATAAGAACCATCGCTTTCCGCCACAGATCATCGCCCGGGCAGTTTGGCTCTATTTCGGTTCCCGCTGAGCTTGCGATTGGTCGAGGAGATGCTGTTGGAACGCGGCATTGTTGTCTCCTATGAAACCATCCGCCGATGGGGCCGGAAATTCGGCCCCGCCTACGCCCGGCAATTGCGCCGCAAGAAACCGTCGCATCGTGATATCTGGCATCTGGATGAGGTCGTGATTTCCATCGGTGGGTGAAAACATTGGCTTTGGCGCGCGGTCGACCAAGATGGCGGTGAATCCTTCAACACTGTCCGACACCGACTATTTCGGTCGCGATGTCGAAAGTGGATTTGAGATCGAGGCCGTCATCGCGTTACCCGTTGACAGTGCGATCTCCGCCCAAGTGCGTCCGGTTTGGCCTTGGGCTTGGGATGGTAAGGTAAGGACCCTGTTGTGCCGGCCCTTGATGGCGATTCAGGGGAGCCTGTCTACCGCCGCAAGGTCAGGGGCACCGAAGACCTGGAACTCGTCTACGAGGTGCGGCAACCGGATGGCTCCACCGACAATCTGCCTGTGATACTCAGACGCTCGATCGGGCTTGTGCGTCTGAGCGGCGATGATCGTAACGACCGAGCTACGGCTCGTCCAAGGCTCGGCGCTTGATCGGCTGCTAAAGGACAAGGGTCTGCGCTCACGTCTCGCCAGCGAGCTGGCCGAAGCGGAAGTGAAGGACGCACTTGGCGATGCGGCGAAAAAAGCGCTCGCCGATCTGGACAAGACCTTCATCCAACGCAGTCTGCCCGGGGGATTGGACCTTTCGATCACAGGGGGCAGGGCGCATCGATCGCCTCACTCGTCGGTCTGACGGCAGACCGCAACGACATTCCATTGCCGCTGGCAAGCTGGGGCGCCGGAGCACGCCGCCTCGCCGCGCTTGCCATCGCCGAGCAACGGCAAGGCGACCGCCCGGTTACGATTGTCGACGAGGTGGAGCGGGGACTTGAGCCATATCGACAGCATGCGCTAGTCGACAAGCTCCAGGATAGCGGCGCATAGGTCTTCGTCAACCCACAGCCCGGATGCGATCGCTGCCGCTTCCAAAGCGAGCCTCTGGTACGTTGACCATACTGGCCAGATTGGTCCGCTGGATACCAACAAGGTCGCCCGTCACCGGGCGGATGATCCAAACGCCTTTCTGGCCCGCGTCCCGATCGTGCGGGGGGCCTGACCGAGGTCGGATTCGCCAGCATTCTGCTCCGACGCGCACTCGGGGTGCCGTTGTCCCACTTCGGCGTGCACATCAGCAATGGCGGTGGGCATGAATACACTCTGGAGCTGCTGGAAGCATTGAAGTCGGGCGGGCTGAGCTTCGGCGGCTTCGCCGACGATGAAAATGGCAAGCATCCCACACGCTGGAAAGCGCTCGAAGAAGTGCTTGGGGGCCTGCTGTTTCGGTGGCCAAAAGGCTGCCTCGAAGAAAAAGTGTTCGGGGCGACTCTGGAAGGCAAACTCGAAGCGCTGATGACTGACACTCTTGGTGATCGCACCGGAATGCGGCGCCAGACGCTTGCGCTGCGGCTCGGCCTTGAGGCTAAGACCTTTGCCGAGCTCGCGACAGCGGCCGGCGATCGGCTGAGGCCTTCTATGCTCGAAGCGGCGTTGGGAACCGTTCCCGCTGGGCGGGAAGAGGACAAGGGAACGTACAAATCCGATGGCGGGACCTGGTTCAAGTCGCTGGGCGGCGGCCGCGAACTTGCGGGGAAGGTTTTCACACTCGTGCTTTGGCCTTCGCTGAAACCGCAGTTGCTTCCCTTCTGCAACAGCGTCCGCAGTGCGAGGACTTGCCGCAATGAGCGATGCCTCGGTCCGAGCGGCGCTGCGATTCGACGAACGGCTCGTCGTGATTGAAGCTCCCGCGGGCTGCGGCACGACGCATCACGGCGCCGACGCAGGCGGAGCTGCGGGCTGGTAGTCTCCCATGATGTTGTGGAAACATTTCACGATTCGAAAGCATCTAGACCCAGACCGGCGGCTGGCGTACGCATACTGCCAAATGGCAGGAAACGCCGCGGCGTTTGTCCGCGGCTGACATCAGAACCGTTTGCTACAATTTCATGCCAGTCCTTGGACACGAACCCACCTACGCTGGACGACGCGGCACGGGCGAAAGCGCGGCGACCGCATCGATTTCGTGGACGTCCACCCACTGGAGTGGCCCGGTGCTGCGGGGAGCCGTTGCGATCCCTTCAGCAATTTCGATGTCGAGCAAAGCCGCATTTTCTAAGGCCGGCAAGGCAGCGATCGTTCGGTCAACAAGAAAGAAATGGACACACGCCGGGCATGGTTCATACGGCGCACCGCCGTGGTGGAGTGACGGCCCCCATCTTTTTCATTGCCACCCCTGTACCGCCTTCAACCAATCCCATAAGATGATACCGTAGATATCGGTCGAGGTCATATGATGACTTTAGTGAAGTCAGGTACGCGTGGGCAAATGCCGAACATGAACAAAACGGGCCGCCGCCCGTCATTGTCGTCGCAAGTGGCCGAAGCGATACGAGGACAAATCGAAGCCGGCTACTATGCTCCGGGCGACAAGTTGCCGACCGAGCCAGCACTGATTGATAAGTTCGGCTTCAGCCGGACGGTGGTGCGTGAGGCCATTGCCGCGCTGCGCGCCGATGGCTTGGTGGAATCCCGGCATGGTTCAGGCGTGTTTGTGATAGGGCCGCGCCAAATCGATCCGGGATTGCGGCTGTTCACCAGCGAAACCAACAAGATCTCCGATATCATCGAGGAACTGGAGCTTCGCATCGGCATTGAGGTGGAGGCTGCTGCGCTTGCCGCAGTCCGCAGTTCTCCGGCGCAAGAGGTTGAGATTCAGTCTCAGGTCGACCTTTTCGAAAGTCTTGTCGCCCAGG
The DNA here is from genome assembly GCF_049897905.1 of Pararhizobium sp. PWRC1-1. Classification (NCBI taxonomy): domain Bacteria; kingdom Pseudomonadati; phylum Pseudomonadota; class Alphaproteobacteria; order Hyphomicrobiales; family Rhizobiaceae; genus Pararhizobium; species Pararhizobium sp. PWRC1-1. The sequence goes on from NZ_JAFCXE010000035.1 coordinate 24,676, forward strand.
GAAGGTCGACCGACGAAGCGGACTTCCAGTTCCATATGGCGATCGCTGCGGCTACGAACAACGGGCGCTTCCGCGCGTTTCTCGAGCATATCGGCAGGCGCATGATACCGCGTGTGAAGTTTCGCTCGGTCATGGGCGGGGTGGATCCGCTGCCCAGCAGGGACGAACCGATCCTTCGCGAACATCGCGAAATCGCCGAGGCGATCATGGCAAGGGATCCGGATCGGGCGCGGGAGGCAATGCGCCGTCATCTCGTCACGGGTATCAAGCGCTATCGTTCTCTGACGTCTTGGCGACAAGGCGAAAAAGATGATGAAGGTGGTTGACTCATCCTGAAAGTCATCATATGAATTTGCTCATTGTAAGCGCATTCCGCTGGGAGGAAATTCATTGTCGCCTGAAGAAATCAAGTCGCGAGTCGGTTCGGGACTCCTGTCTTTTCCGGTCACGCATTTTACGCCGGACTATAAGCTCAATCTGGACAGCTATCGCCGGCACGTTGAGTGGCTTTCGGGCTTCGGGGCGGCCGCGCTGTTCGCCGCCGGCGGTACGGGAGAGTTCTTTTCCCTGTCGCCGTCGGAGGTGGTAGAGGTCACGCGTGCGGCAAAAGGCGTCTCGGGCAATGTCCCGATCATCGCCGGGTGCGGCTACGGGATGTCGCTCGCCCTCGAGACGGCCAGGATCGTCGAAGGTGCTGGTGCGGATGGTCTGCTTCTCCTTCCGCATTATCTGACGGAAGCGCCGCAGGAAGGCATTTTCGCGCATGTAAAGGCTGTTTGTGATGCAACGGGCCTTGGCGTAATTCTCTACAACCGCGCAAATTCGGTGGCCACCGCCGATACGGTGGCGCGCCTTGCTGACGCCTGCCCCAATCTCATTGGCTTCAAGGACGGAACCGGCAAGGTAGACCTTGTGCGCCATGTGACGGCGAAGCTCGGCGACCGGCTCTGCTACATCGGCGGCATGCCGACGCATGAACTCTTCGCGGAAGGTTTCAATGGCGTCGGCGTGACGACCTATTCCTCCGCAGTTTTCAATTTCGTCCCGGAGCTTGCGCAGCGCTTCTATCGCGCGATGCGCGCGAATGACAGGGCCGCCATGGAGGAGATCCTTAACACCTTCTTCTTCCCGTTCGCAGCATTGCGCGACCGCAAGGCCGGATACCCGGTTTCGATCATCAAGGCGGGTGTTGACCTCGTCGGATATGGGCCCGGTCCCGTGCGTCCGCCGCTGGTGGATCTCGACGGCGAGGAACGGGAGATGTTGCGCGAACTGATCGAGTTGGCGCGCGGCTAAACGGCAAGATGGTCGGCGCCGGGAGGATGGCGCCTGTCCAAGATATCGTCATAGTTTCATCTGGGAGGAATGTAATGAAAAGGACGTCTACTCGTATCATCGTAGGAGCGATGGCGATTGCCGGCTGGACCGGCTCGGCCCTTGCGCAAAATGCGGCAGAGATCAACATCGTTCTACCGGAACAGCCGGCAAACCTTGAGCCTTGCGGCACCATCATCACCAATGTCGGCCAGATCCTGAGCCGCAACGTCGTCGAGCCCCTGACCATTATCGATCCGTCCAGCGGCCAGGCGACAGCCGGTCTTGCGACGGAATGGACGCAAACCGATCCGAACACGTGGCAGTTCAAGCTCCGCGGGGGCGTGGAATTTCAGGATGGCGCTCCGTTCAACGCGCAGGCCGTGAAATTCTCCATCGAGCGCATGACCAGCGGCAAGGTCACCTGCAGCAACATTGCCAAGTTCGGCGACGCCAAGCTCACCGTGACCGCAATCGATGACTTAACGGTGGAAATCAAGTCCGACACGCCGCAGCCCATTCTGCCGACGCTGCTAAGCGTGATCATGGTTGTCTCGCCAAACACACCGGCGGATAAGGCCGTCAATGATCCCGTTGGAACCGGACCTTTCAAGCTCGCGAGTTTCAACCCGCAGACCGTTGTCCTGGAGCCCTTCGACGGGTACTGGGGCAAGAAGCCGGTCATCACGAAGGCCAGCTATGTCTGGCGTCCTGAGTCCTCGATTCGCGCTGCGATGGTCGAGACCGGCGAGGCGGACCTGACGCCCTCCATCGCGATCCAGGACGCAACCAACGCGGCCACGGATTTCGCCTATCTGAATTCCGAAACGACGGCGATCCGCATCGATGCCGGATTCGCCCCGCTCGATGACGCCCGTATCCGCAAGGCGTTGAACCTTGCTATCGACTGGGAAGGGCTTGCCCAGCTCTTCGGAGACGATGCTCAGCGTGCCTCACAGATGGTCGTCAAAGGTATCAACGGTCATGATGATGCGCTGGCAGCCTGGACCTTCGATGCAGAACAGGCCCGAGCGCTGATCGCCGAAGCCAAGGCAGCGGGTGTCCCGGTCGATACCGAAATCGAGCTGATCGGCCGTAACGGCATCTACCCAAACGGTTCGGAAGCCATGGAAGCCATGATGGCCATGTGGCAGGATGTGGGTCTGAACGTGAAGCTCACGATGCTCGATGTCAACGATTGGCTGCGCTATCTGCAAAAGCCCTTCCCCGAAGGTCGTGGCCCGAACCTCTTGCAAATGATGCATGACAACAACAAGGGCGACGCCGCCTTCACGATCCCGATCTTCTACACCTCGGCCGGCAGCTATTCGACCATGAACAATGCCGGGCTCGACAAGGATGTGGGTGATGCCATGGCGGCGACCGGCGAGGACCGCACGGCAAAGTTCAAGGCGATCTTTGCCAAGGCGCACAACGAGCTGGCCGTCGATATTCCGATGTTCCACATGATCGGCTACACGCGCGTGGGACCCCGACTAGACTGGAAGCCGGACATCACCACGAACAGCGAAATACCTCTTGTCAATATTGGTCTCAAGAACTGAGCCTCCGATGCCAGGCGAACGCGGGATTGTTTCTCGCGTTCGTGCGCACTCCAGATGAATCCAGAGGCTTCGCATGATGTTTGGCTATATCGGCCGGCGGGCGTATCACAGCACTATCTCCGTGATCGGTCTGCTGACACTCGTCTTCTTCCTCACGCGTTTGACCGGTGATCCGTCGGCGCTCTATCTGCCGCTTGACTCGAGCCTTGAGGCCCGCGAAGCCTTTGCACGCCTGAATGGTTTGGACCAGCCGATCCACACGCAGTTCCTGCACTATCTGCAGAACCTCCTTTCGCTGGATTTCGGCCAATCACTACGCCAGAACCGCTCGGCGATAGAGGTGGCGCTCGAGGCGTTCCCGGCCACCCTCAAGCTTGCGGCCGTCGCCATCACCCTCTCCACTGTTCTCGCTGTGATCGTTGGCGCACTGGCCGCGGCCCGCCCGGGGAGCCTGTTCGACCGTGTCGCCGGTCTCGTGTCGCTGGCTGGAGCCAGCACACCCGATTTCTGGATCGCGATCGTCGGCATTCTCGTTTTCGCCGTCGGGCTTGGTATGCTACCCACGTCCGGCACAGGTACTGCCTTGCACTGGATCATGCCGATCGCCGTGCTGATGCTTCGTCCATTCGGCCTTCTGGTGCAGGTGGTGCGCGGTACGATGATCTCGGCCCTTGCTGCCCCCTACATCAAGACCGCTCACGCCAAGGGCATGAAGCGGCGCCGGATCATATTCGGCCACGCGCTGCGGAACTCGCTGCTGCCGATCATTACCGTTGCGGGCGACCTCACCACCGGCCTCATCAATGGTGCAGTCGTCGTGGAAACCATTTTCGGCTGGCCGGGCATCGGCAAGTTGATGATTGATTCGATCATCCAGCGCGACTTCGCCGTCGTGCAGTCGACGATCCTCGTGACGGCCGTCGCCATTTTCATCGTCAATATCGCGATCGACCTCCTCTATGTCGCTCTCGATCCGCGCATTCGCTACTGAGGAGGTCGATAATGGTCCATGTGACGATACCCTCTACGAAGTCGCCAGGAAATCTGCGCCAGCTCGCAATTTACCTCAGACGCGACAAGCTTGCATTTTGCGCAGCATTTTTTCTTTTCCTGCTCATTGCCTGTGTTCTGTTCGGGCCACTGATGATCGGCGACGCAGCCGGCAAGCTCGGTCTGAGGCAGCGTAACCTTCCACCCTTTTCGCTGGAGCAGGGTCTTATCTACTTTCTCGGTGCAGATACTCTTGGCCGGCCGATCCTGGCACGTCTGATCGTCGGCGCGCAAAACACGCTCGGCATCGCAGCTGCGGCCGTGTTTTTCTCAATGCTCGTCGGTGGCACGCTTGGCCTTGTCGCCGGTTATTCGGAACGCTGGTACAGCCATGTCATCCTGCGTCTCGCTGACGTCGTGATGAGTTTTCCCTCGCTGCTCCTCGCGCTGATCGTGCTCTATACGCTCGGTCCGAGCATGATGAACCTTGTCATCGTTCTGGCGATCACGCGCATGCCCATCTTCATCCGGACGGCGCGGGCGGAGGTGCTTGAATTGCGCGAACGCATGTTCGTCAGCGCCGCGCTATCTATGGGTGCAAGCTCCGGCCGTATCCTGTTCCGGCATATTGCACCCCTCGTTCTTCCGACACTGGTGACGATCGCCGCCATCGACTTCGCAACCGTCATCCTAGCCGAATCTTCCCTGAGCTTCCTCGGCCTTGGCATCCAGCCCCCGGATTTCACCTGGGGCGCGATGGTGGCCAACGGTCGCGGCTATCTGGCATCGGCATGGTGGATCGCCTTCTGGCCCGGACTGGCCATCCTGCTGACAACCCTTTCCTTGAACATTCTCGCCAGCTGGGCCCGGACCGTTGCCGATCCGTTGCAGCGCTGGCGTCTGCAAGCGCTGCGAAAGGCTCCAAGATGACCGGGACGGACACATCTATTCTCCGGATCGACAATCTAACGGTAGACTTCCTTTCCGAAGGTGACCCGGTGCGGGCCGTGGACGGCGTCTCTTTCCATGTCTGCCCGGGTGAGACGCTGGTCATCCTCGGTGAGAGCGGATCGGGCAAGAGCGTCAGTACCGGGACGGTCATGGGGCTGATCGATTGCCCGCCGGGCGATATCGTCTCGGGTTCGCTGGTGTTCGATGGTATCGACCTGTCGCGCCTCGACGAGGAGGGGCGCCGCGCGCTGAACGGACGACGCATCGCGATGATCTTCCAGGATCCGCTTGCCTATCTCAATCCGGTCTACACCGTCGGCCGGCAAATTGCCGAGGTCTTCGAGAGCCACGACGAGGGAGGCACGGGCGCTGTGTGTGATAAGGTCGTCCAGCTCATGCAACGGGTTGGCATTCCCGAGCCGGAGAAGCGGATTGACCATTATCCGCATCAGTTCTCCGGTGGCCAGCGTCAGCGCGTGATGATTGCCATGGCGATTGCGCTGAAACCGGATATCCTGATCGCAGACGAACCGACGACCGCGCTCGACGTCAGTGTGCAGGCGCAAATCCTCGAACTGCTTTGCGACTTGCAGCGGGAAACCGGCATGGCGCTGATCATGATCACCCATGATCTTGAGGTGGCGGCGGCCATGGCGGATCGTATCATCGTTATGAACGGCGGCAAGGTTGTTGAAACCGGCAAGGCCGAGGACGTCTTCACCAATCCGACCCATGCCTATACCCGCCGGCTGATGGCGGCGGTGCCGCATGGAGGCTCGGGGGAACGGAGGTCGCGTCCGATGGCCGAAGGCGACGTTCTGTTGCGGGTGGATAACCTGAGCAAACACTACATGCTGACCTCCGGCTTCTTCTCGCCCAAGCGAGAGTTCAGGGCGGTGGATGATGTCAGCTTCGTGCTGCGTCGCGGGGAAACGCTCGGGATTGTCGGCGAATCCGGATCCGGAAAGTCCAGCATTGCGCGCATGCTTCTGCGGCTGAACGATCCGACGTCGGGCAGGGCGCTGTTTGCCGGCGAGGACGTCTTTGAGCTCGAAGGCAAGGCGCTCAACGGCTTCCGCCGACGGGTCCAGATGGTGTTCCAGGACCCTTTCGGCTCCATGAACCCGCGGATGAATGTCCGTACAATCATCTCCGAACCGCTGGTGATCCACCGGGACATCATGCCGCGCGCGCGCTGGAATGATCGTGTGGTCGAATTGCTGGAGCTTGTCGGGTTGAAGGCGGAGCACGCCGACCGTCATCCCCACCAGTTTTCCGGTGGCCAAAGACAACGAATCGCTATCGCAAGGGCGCTCGCCAGCGATCCGGAGCTGATCGTATGTGACGAAGCGGTATCGGCACTCGACGTCTCCATTCAGATGCAGGTGATAGAACTCCTGAGCGAGCTGAGGCAGCGTCTCGGCCTGTCCTATCTCTTCATCACCCACGACCTTCCGATTGTGCGGGAGTTTGCGGACCGCGTGCTCGTAATGCAGAACGGAAGGGTCGTAGAACAGAATGAAACCGAAGCGTTGTTCGCCTCTCCCCGCCATGCGTATACCCAGACGCTGCTGGGTGCAGTGCCGAAGCCAAAATGGATGGCGGCCGGTCAGGTCCATGGCAACGCTTAAACGCACCGGCGTGCCAAGTCATCTGACCGCTGCTTTTGTCCTCGTCGTGCCCCCGGCACTTGGTTCCATTCCCTTCACATCAAAGCTGCGGTCGATGACCAGCTCGGCATCGGTAATAGTATCAATTCTTGCGAGCATTGGGGTCTCCCTTGACGAGCGTAGCCGCTATCACCAGACCGACGCCGCGCAATCACTCAAGCCATAGATGGCAAGCAATTCACATGCGATCTTTTTGTGAAAGGGACAAAATCCCGGTCTTGCGAACGGAAAGAAGAAACTGTCTATCTGATTGTACTAGTCGTCGCATTGCCGGCTAATATGTGGCCCTATTTCGCTTTGCCATCAGAAGAAGCAATCGTTTTCTTATTTTTGGATTAAGCTGCCGTTCTACAGCCAAATGGAAGAGAATGGAGAATGTAACCAGCCCTGTCGACCGACGTCCAACAACTCGGTTATTGCGATGTAACCGATATTCTGATGGACAAGATAGAACGAATAGGAATAGGTAGCGCCGCCCAGAATGCCCAAGACACTCCAGTATCGCGCGCTGATGCTCAGTCTCGTCAGAAAAATAAATGCGGCAATAGAAACTACGACAGCGAGCGCCTGAAAGGCGTGCATCACTTGCAACGCCGGATGATTTCCTGCAAGCCTTGGTATGAGTATCAACCTGTATCTTGAAAGCCACGGGCCGCCTTTTCGGGGGCGGCCCACAATTTGCGCCCGGAGTGCCCAACGTGGCGACGGCCCCGACCTCCCTGTTTAGTGACCCCTCGACGAAAACCGGCAGACATATCCGCGCGCGACTGAAGCAGCGCCCGCGGCGCGAATGTCATTCGACAGGCTTTTTTATATCTTTCAGCTGCGCCACGAATTGTTGAGCTTGATATCCTGGGCCGTCACCCATCGGCTATGCGAGACGCCAAAAGCCTGAAGCTTACTTTAGTTCGCGCCCAGTCTGCGCTGCATTCGCGAGCGATGCATCCATTTTGGTGCTAAGCAACCGTGGGCGGTATGAGATCTGGCCATGGTTGCCTGCCTCCGCCTTTTGCGACGGCGCTACGCTACTTCTTCAAGCGCTTCTGCCCAAGACCGATATCCCGAGCGAGCTGAGACCGCTTTTCGGTGTAAGCCCGAGCCACCATCGGATAGTCTTCAGGCAGCCCCCATTTCGCGCGGTATTCGTCAGGTGTCATATTGTAGCCAGTGCTGAGGTGGCGCTTCATCGATTTGAACTGCTTGCCATCTTCTAGGCAAATGATGAACTCATCAGTGACCGATCTCCGGATCGGAACGGCTGCGGCGTTATCTTGTGAGCAGCCCTTTCGGGACATCGAGCGAACCAGTTTCGCTTCGCTGATCCGCGTTAGCCAGCCTGGCCAGCGATAATGGGCTCCGCGATCGGAATGGACGATTGGCCGTTCCTCGGCGTCGGTCACGGTCTCAATAGCTGCATCCAGCATAGTATTGACCAGCCCCGCATCTGGTTGCGTTCCAATCGACCAACTGATGACCATTCCGTCGAAGCAATCGATGATGGGCGAGAGATACACCTTCCCGGCTGGGATCTGGAACTCGGTGATGTCTGTCAGCCATTTCTCGTTCGGCGCTTTCGCATGGAAGTCGCGATTGATCAGGTTCTCGGGTGCCGGACTTATTTCTCCCAAGTATGATCCGAAACGCCGTCGGCGCGGTCTGGCCACGATCAAGTGCTCCTGCTTCATCAAGCGCTGGACAACCTTTTCCGAGATGATCACGCTCTTCCGGGCCAGTGACGCCTGTAGTCTGCGGTAGCCGTAACAACGACGGTTCGCTTCAAAGATTTCCGCAAGGCTGTGCCGGACGGCGGCATACTTGTCTGCCAGACACATGCGCGTGCGATGATAAAAGTAGGAGCTTCGCGCAATTTGCAGCTGGGCGAGCAGTTCTGGCAAGCGATAGGTGTCTTTAAGGGCGTCAACCAGCTGTGTCTTTTCCCGATTACTCAGGATCTGCAGATCGACGCCCAGTTCTTTTTTTAGGAG
>NZ_JAFCXE010000036.1:0-32414 GCF_049897905.1 Pararhizobium sp. PWRC1-1
CGGGCACCGGCCCCACCTCGCCGGCAACGCAAACCGGTGTATCCGTGGTGGGACGCAAAGAGTATGGCACGGGTTTTGAGGGCGGGGATTTGCGGGGATGATTTTTTACGTCCGGTTGATCGAGACGCCGCCATCGACGAGCATGGCGGTGCCGGTCGTGAAGCTTGACGCATCGGAGGCGAGGTAGAGCACGGAGCGGGCAATCTCCTCCGGCTTTGCCATGCGCTTCAGGGCATGCAGGCCTTCGACGAAGGCAAGAACCTCCGGTCCGGCGCCGGGCGCATTGGTAAAGCTCATCGGCGTATCGGTGCCGCCCGGCAGGATCGCGTTGACGCGGATGCCCTTCGCTCCCAGTTCCGCAGCAAGGCTTTGGGTCAGGCCGATCAATCCGGCCTTTGCGGCGGCATAGGCGCTGGTGTTCGGCATGCCTGCGGTATGCCCGACGAAGCTGGAGGTGAAGATCACAGAGCCTGAGCCGCGCGCTGCCATGGCCGGGACCTGATACTTGGCGCCGAAATAGGCGCTTGTCAGGTTGGTGTCGATGGTTTCCTGCCAGCCGGCGGTCGAAAGGTCGGCGATCGGGGCCATTTCCCCGGTGGTGCCGGCGTTGTTGAAGGCGATGTCGAGGCCGCCGAATATCCCCGTTGCTGCATCGACCAGGGTCCGGGCATGGGCTTCGTCGCGGACATCGCCGTCGATGGCGACAGCCTTGCCGCCTTCGGCCTCGATTTCGGCGACGAGTTCATCAAGGGCGGTCCGGCGGCGGCCCGAGACGATCAGGCTTGCACCTTCGCGGGCAAACAGTTTTGCCGTTGCCCGGCCGATGCCGGAACTGGCGCCGGTGATGATGGCGACCTTGTTGGAAAGCGTGGACATGATTGAGACTCCTCTTGGTTGAGGGAGGTTCAATCGCAGCAAAGGGCGGGACGCCGCCACCCGTTTCCTGCGCCCTTTTTCTGTACGTTCGCCAGGAGGGTTGCGAAGAGCGGGGATGATTTTTTACGTCCGGTTGATCGAGGCGCTGCCATCGACGCGCATGGCGCGTTGGTAACGCTCATTCATGGAGAGCACGGACGGCGGCCACGAGGCGCTTCAAATCCGTTGGTTTCCCCACGTTGGCAATATCCGCAAGGACAGCATAGCGTGACAATTCGGCTGCGCTGCTGGCGCTGGCGAGGACAAAGGGCACGCCGAGCGATTTTAATTGAAGGGCGACAGGTGTGACCTTGTCCCTGCCGAGATTGAAATCGAGAACTGCGGCATCGGGGCATTCGCCGCCGAGCAGCTCAAGCGCATCCTTGACTGAGGCTGCCGGCCCCAGCACCCTGAAGCCGCCTTCGATCAAGGCGGTTTCAAGTTCCATTGCCAGGAACACCTCATCCTCAACAACAAGAACGCAGGCCCTATGTTCGAGATCTCCCACAGGATTGCGCATTGTCATCACACCGGCATTTTGAGTACAGCGGTTAAACCGCCTGGCGCATAGATAAGTTCCACCTCGCCGCCCAGTTGAGCGGAGGTGCCTTTGATTAATTTCGTGCCATAGCCTTTCCGTTCGGGGAGTTTTACGGGAGGGCCTTTTTCCTCGCGCCATTTGCAGGTCAGGTATGGCCGCTCCTGCGAGGCTGTATCCAGCATCCACGTGACGTGGACTTTCCCCTCGGGTGTGGAAAAGGCACCGTATTTCACCGCATTGGTAGTCAATTCGTGGAAAATCAAGCTGACGGAAAGTACCTTCGGGCTTTCGAGCTCGATAGCCGGACCCTCGCAGAGGACGCGGTTTCCTCCCAGTTCGCCGGCTGCCAGTCTCAATATGTCCTCAAAATCAGCTGCGTCATTGGTCGCGGCGATTTCCTGAGCGCGGAAAGTCGTTTCCAAGCGTCCAAGCAGCGTTTCGCGATAGTCAACGGCTGTGCGATCTTCGACGCTGGTCTGCATTGCAACTGAACGCACCACGGCAAAAAGGTTGTTCATCCGATGCCGCGTTTCAGAGACAATGAACTCCATTTCGGCATCGCGGTGCTGACGGTCCGTGACGTCATCGAAGAGGACGAGGATATTCGTGCCGTTATCATTCGGGTGGATGAGGCGGCGGGCATCGACAAGGAAGGTTCGCGGCCCGATCGTTGGAAAAACATGCTTCACCTCGAAGCCGATTACCGCTGCGGCTTTCGGGATGACCGATGCTATTAGGTTTTTGAGCTCCGCAATGTCCCACTGGCCGTCCCCGAGGCTGAAGAAGCTCTCCCCCAGGATATCGTCCCGCGCGACCTTGAAAGTCTTGATAAAGGCGTTGTTCGCGGTGCTCACGCAGAAACTCTGATCAAGAACCACGATGGGCTGCGTCATCGTATCAACGACGCCCTGTGCCTGGACGTGTCCGCTTTTCAGTAATCGATAAAGGTCTTCCAGCATCATCTCTGTTTATCTTCCTGAGCATTTCAAGTCGATGTGCTGTTTGTTTGCTTCGACCTTCGGGTGCTTAAATTGGATCTCAACAGAGATACTAGGGCACCGCTCCATTTTGAAAAGGGCTTTGAACGATCGTTTTCGGCGGTTTTTGACGACGGACGCCATGCCTCAGTTCCTGCGCGGATGGCACGCGCCAGTCAGTCATGAGGGCTCTTCAAAGCTTCATCTTGTCCATGCGCAACGTCATTGCCGAGGATTGCCGGTGCATCATCGCGGAGGACTGGGAGCTGGAAAACTGAATGAGCGGAATGAGGACGATCACCAGGATGAGCGTGACGATGTAGAGCAATCCAAGTGGTATCCGGCGCGCTTTCAAACAGCAATCTCCAATATCTGCGGCCATTGTGCTGGGCAAAGCTGACAGGAGCCTGAACGCACAGGAAAAACAGCGTTTCCCCCGCATCGGATGGACAGTGCCCGGCGTGCGGGTATTTCCCCGCCATTCCCCGTTCAGGTTCCTGTCAGAAAACCGGAGCAGATATCCGGCATGGAGACGACGGCGGACGCTGCTGCAGCGGCTGTGGCTGACAGTCCGGGTTTGTGCGTACAGGGTCCGCCGCCGTCTCCATCCGTTCGATATTTGCCGTTCGATATTCCGCAGGAGACCACCGGTGTCATTGGATACTTTTTCGACGACCGTTCCCCGTCTGAAGCGTCCCGTCATCAGTAGCGCATCGCTGAGCGTGATCGTGGCGTTTTACCTCGTCTTCCTGACGAACCGGACCTTCTGGATCAAGGCGATCGACTATCTCGGTGCGCCGAGCTTTGCACTGGTTCTGCTCGCCATCGGGCTTTTTGCGCTGTTTTCGGCGATCTGTATTTCGGTATCGGTAAAATATCTCACCAAGCCGCTGTTCATCCTGTTCATCATGAGCGCGGCGGCAGCGTCCCGGTTCATGGATTATTTCGGCGTGATCATCGATGTCGATATGATCCGCAATGCCGCCGAGACGACTGGTTCGGAGGCCGGGCATCTGCTGACGGCAGGCTTTATCAGCCATATGCTGGTGTTCGGCGTTATCCCTTCGCTGCTGATCGCGCTGGTGCGGGTCGAGCACCGGCCGTTCTTTCAGAAGTTCAAGTGGAACCTGGTGCTGATCATTTCGTGCCTGGCGGTGTTCGCGTCGGTCAGCCTTGCCAATGTGCGCACCTTCACGGCGGCGATCCGCGGGCACCGCGATCTTGTTGCGACACTGAACCCGGTGACGCCGATTGTCAGCGCCATCAGTTACATCCTTGCGAGCGGGGAGGAAGAAGCACTGGCCGTCCAGCCGCTGGGAACCGATGCGCATGTCGTCGCGCCAGCTGCATCCGGAAGGCCGCGCGTGACCATCATTGTCGCGGGCGAGACGGCGCGGGCGGAGAATTTTTCGTTGAACGGCTATGATCGCCTGACCAATCCGAAGCTTGCCACCGAGGATATCAGCTATTTCACCGATACATCGAGCTGCGGCACGGCGACGGCGGTTTCGCTGCCGTGCATGTTTTCGGTCTATACCCGCAGCAGCTACACGCATGCCAAGGGCCTTGCGACCGAAAACGTCCTCGACGTCATGGCGCATGCGGGCATCAAATCGGAATGGTGGGATAACAATACCGGCAGCAAGGGGATTGCCAGCCGCATCGGCTACACGTCGTTCTCGGACATCAACGACCCGCGTTTCTGCGTCAATCACGAATGCCAGGACGACGTGCACCTCGATCGGCTCGGCGCATGGCTCGATGCTGTCAAGGGCGACAGCGTGCTGGTGCTGCACCAGATTGGCAGCCACGGGCCGGCCTATTTTCAGCGTTATCCCGAGGCCTTCCGCCGCTTTACCCCGGATTGCCGGACGCCGGAGCTGGGCAACTGCTCGCGCGCGGAAATCGTCAACGCCTATGACAATAGCGTGCTCTACACCGACTACATGCTTTCGGCTGTCATCGACATGCTGAAGGCCCGCGAGGACACAATAGCGGGGTCGATGATCTACATGTCCGACCATGGCGAATCGCTGGGTGAGCATGGGCTTTACCTGCACGGCGCACCTTATTTCATCGCGCCTTCGCAGCAGACCCATGTTCCCTTCGTGCTCTGGCTGGGCAAGCAGGCGAAGGCCGGCATCGACCAGGCATGTCTTGCCAAGGAGACAAGCGAGCCGAAGTCGCACGACAATCTGTTCCATACGGTGCTCGGCATGATGAATGTCGCCACCTCGGTTTATGATCCATCGCTCGACGTATTGTCGGACTGCCGGACGAGTGCTGGCTCCTGAAGCGGCCGGATGCAGGCTGTGAATTTTACGCCTGCTGCCGCTAGTCGGGAGCGGGCCTGTTGCCGCGGCATCAAAGCGGTTTGACGGCGCAGTGCAAAGAGGGAATAAGAATGCGAAGAAAGCTGACCGTGAAAAGGACCAGCGGCTTGCGCGTTCTGCTCGTCGAGGACAATGAGATACTGGGAGAGGCCGTACGCGATCATATCGCGGCTGCCGATCATGCGGTCGACTGGATGAAGACGCTCGACGATGCGCGCACATCCCTCCGGGCCGTGAGCTATGGGCTTATCCTGCTCGATCTTCGCCTGCCGGATGGCAGCGGCATCGCCCTTCTGAAAGAGTTGCGGACGGCAGGCAACGCGACCCCGGTGATCATCCTCACGGCGCACGACCAGATATCCGACCGGATCGAAGGCTTGAACAGCGGCGCCGACGATTATCTCGTCAAGCCGTTCGACCTTGGTGAACTGACCGCGCGCATGCTTGCCGTCATCCGCCGTTATGGCGGCAATATTTCACCGGTGATCCGCTTCGGTGACCTGAAGATCAGCCCGGTCGACCGGCGGGTGTTTGCCGGCGAGGAGGAAGTCGGCCTTTCGGGCCGCGAATGGGCGGTGCTCGACACGCTTTTGTCGCGGCCGGGCGCGATCATTTCCAAGGCGCAGATTGAAGAGGCGCTCTATGCCTTCGGCTCGGAAATCGAAAGCAACACCGTGGAGGTCTATGTCAGCCGGTTGCGCAAGAAACTCGGCCGGGATCATGTCGTGACCGTGCGCGGTGTCGGCTACAAGATCGGGGTGCCGGCATGAGGCGGGCAAAGCCTGCCGGAAAAAGCATGACGCGGCGACTGATCCTGTGGCTGACAGGGGCTGCAACGGCCTTCTGGCTGATAGCCGCCGGACTTGGCATTTCGGTCATGCATGACGAGTTTGGGGAAATCTTCGACGGATCGCTGCAGGAAACGGCCGAGCGTCTTGTGCCCTTGGTTGTGGGCGATCTCGATCAGCGGGCTGGGTCTGCCTATCCGCACCAGCTGCGCGAGGGCGCCGATGACGGCGATGCGGAATATCTGGTCTATCAGGTGCGCAATGCGGCAGGCGAGGTTCTCTTCCGGTCTCACGACGCACCCGAGGCACCCTTCGATGCGCCGCTGAAGCGGGGCTTCTGGACGGATAACAGCTACCGTTTTTTCACGGCGGCGACGGACGACAACACGATCTTCGTGCAAGTGGCGGATGCGCTGGCGAACCGGTCAGAAGCGCTGACGGAAGGCGGCATGGCGTTGTTCCTGCCGGTGCTTGTGCTGATCCCGGTCAGCGTGCTTCTGATCCGGCTGATCGTGCGCAGGACGCTTGCGCCAGTCGATGGCCTGCGCAAGGCGATCGAGGAAAAGGACGGCGGCAACATGGCGCCGGTGCCAGCTGGAATGCTGCCGCGCGAGCTCCGGCCGATTGCCCGTTCCGTCAACCATCTGCTGGTGCGGCTGCAATCGGCCTTCGACGCCGAACGCGAATTCACCGCCAACAGCGCTCATGAGCTGCGTACGCCGATTGCCGGGGCGCTGGCGCAGACGCAGCTGCTGATCGCCGAATTGGATGGCCCGAAAAAGCGGCGGGCGCAGCAGATCGAAACCTCGCTGATCAACCTTGGCCATACGGCTGAAAAACTGCTGCAGCTGGCACGGGCCGAAGCCGGGATCGGCAGCGGCGCCGGTTTTGTCGATCTTGTGCCGGTTCTGCAACTGGTCGTCACCGATTTCGAGCGCCGTGATCCGGCCGCCGGGCGGCTGTGCTTTCAGCGCGACGCAGGGGCGGTGCTTGAAGGAAGCTACAGCCAGGATGCTTTTGCCATCGTGTTGCGCAACCTGATCGAGAATGCCCTTTTGCACGGTGACAGGGACGAGCCGGTGGACATTCGGCTGGAGACGGGCGGCGTTGTCCGTATCGTCAATGGTGCTGCGGCGCTTTCTCCGGATGAACTGGCGGGCATCCGCAAGCGCTTCGGGCGCGGGGCGACGACATCGCCGGGCTCGGGGCTAGGCCTGTCGATCGCCGAGCGGTTGCTGCAGCAGATGAAGGCCGGATTCGAGGTGCTTTCGCCAGCGACAGGCCGGTCTGACGGGTTCGAGGTGGTGCTGCGGTTCAAGTCCGGGGACGCTTCTGGATGATTGAGGAGGCGGCGCCCTTCCTCTTCTCCCCAGCGGGGAGAAGGTGGCCCGAAGGGCCGGATGAGGGGGCGGTACGCTCCGGGTTCGTGGAAAGACCCCCCCATCGCCTCGCATGCGCTCGGCACTTCTCCCCGTGGGGGAGAAGAGGGAGCCGTCGGCTCCTCAATCCCTGTCCGGCGCTCCAAGCGGGAAGAATGACCGATAGGGGCGGCCTTCGTCGACGGCACGGGCGAAGGACGGGCGGGCAAGCAGGCGGGCGCGGTAGGCGCGGACGTTCGCAAATGCCTCCGGGATCGGATGAACCCAGTCGGCGTAGAACAGCGACGGGCAGGCGGCGCAATCGGCAAGGCTGAACGTCTCGCCGGCGGCCCATTCGGTTTTGGCGACGACGCCGTCAAGCCAGCCATAGGCATCGTCCAGCATCGCCTTGGCCTCGGTGACGCCATAGGGATCGCGCTCAGTCTCCGGGCGGATCTGGTTGAACACCACCTTCTGCATCGGCGTCATGACGTAATTGTCGAAGAAGCGGTCCATCATCCGGGTGCGGAGTGCCGCCTGCGGATCGTCGGGGATCAGGCGGACGCTGCCGGGATAATTCAGCATCAGATATTCGATGATGATGGTTGCCTCCATCACGGCGTTTTCGCCGTCCTTCAGCACCGGAAAACGCTTGATCGGCCAGATCGCTTCCCATTCCTCGACAGTGCCCGCCTCCTCCGGGCTGAGCATGCGATACTCGAATGCGGTGCCGTTCTCGTAGATCGCCACGAGTACCTTCTGGCAATAGGATGAGAAGGGGTGGGCAAAGAGCTGCGGTTTCATCATATCCTCCCAAAACTGATTTCAATTTGCAACTGGTTGTCTCGTAGAATAACTGATCCTATATTGCAAGTGGTTTTAGCAAGGGGCGCGCCGTGGACACTGTGCAGCGATCGGGTTGCCCGATCAATCTTACACTGGAAATGCTCGGCGATCGCTGGAGCCTGATCATCATCCGCGATCTGATGTTCGGCAACCGCCGGCATTTTCGCGAGCTTTTGACCCATTCGGAAGAGGGGATCGCCTCGAATATCCTGGCAGACCGGCTAAAGCGGCTGACCGAAAGCGGGCTGCTTTCGCGCCGCGACGACCCGAGTCACAAGCAGAAGGGCATCTACAGCCTGACCGAACCATCGATCCAGTTGGTGCCGCTGCTGGCACAGATGGGCGCCTGGGGCAGGCGGCACACACGGGCATCCGAAGAGCTTTCTATCCGCGCCGAACTGCTGGAGGAGGGCGGGCCGACGATGTGGACTGATTTCATGGAGGAGTTGCGGGCTCTGCATCTGGATGCGCCGGTGCCGGAGCGCTCGGTATTTGCGGAACTGCAGGTGGCGTATCTGGCGGTGGTGGCGCGGAATGTGGGGGTTGTGGGCTGAGGGAGGCCCTGACTGCCCCTCACCCTAACCCTCTCCCCGCTTGCGGGGAGAGGGGACTGTCTCGGAGTTTGCCGCTTGCCCCTTCGCCCCGTTTACGGGGAGAAGGTGCCCGACAGGGCGGATGAGGGGCCTTCTGGCAAAGGAATTGCAGTTTCCTGGCTGCGCTCAATACACTTCCGGCACATACAGCTCCGGTGGAACCGGGTGGCGCTGGTAGTCGTCGTTGCGGACGCGTTCGGGCAGGACGAGGTCGGGCTTCGGCACGTCCTCGTAGGGGATCTGGGCCAAGAGGTGGGCGATGCAGTTGAGGCGGGCCTTCTTCTTGTCGACCGCCTGGACGACCCACCAAGGGGCTTCCTCGATGTGGGTTTTCGCCAGCATCTCTTCCTTGGCTTTGGTGTAATCTTCCCAGTGAACGCGGCTTTCCATGTCCATGGGCGACAGTTTCCACTGTTTCAGCGGATCGTGGATGCGCATCTGGAAGCGGAATTCCTGTTCCTCGTTGGTGATCGAGAACCAGTATTTGATCAGGATGATGCCGGAGCGCACCAGCATGCGCTCGAATTCCGGAACAGTGCGAAAGAATTCGTCGAGTTCTTCCGGCGAGCAGAAGCCCATGACGCGTTCGACGCCGGCGCGGTTGTACCAGGAGCGGTCGAACAGCACCATTTCGCCCGCGGTCGGCAGGTGCGGCACGTAGCGTTGAAAATACCATTGATTCTTCTCGCGCTCCGTGGGGGCAGGAAGGGCGACGACACGGCAGACGCGCGGATTGAGCCGCTGGGTGACGCGCTTGATGGCGCCGCCCTTGCCGGCACTGTCGCGGCCTTCGAACAGCACGACGACCTTGAGCTTCTTGTAATGCACCCAATCCTGCAGGCGCACCAGCTCATGCTGCAGGCGGAACAGCTCGCGAAAATAGGTCTTGCGCTCGAGTGTGGGTTCAGCCGGCCCCGACATGCCCTCGGCGACCAGCTCGTCAAGCCGGTCTTCCTCCATCTGCATTTCCAGCTCTTCGTCGAAACTGTCGGCAATTTCCGCCTTGATGCGGTCGAGTTGGTCGATCATTGGTCACACATCCCCGTTGGTCGCTGGCACAGGAGCAGGTCTTCATGACAGGTCTATGACAGCGGGATTGTTCTCCCGGTTTACCGGTTTGAAACGGCCGGCGACCGTCGCTACCGGCCGTCGCCGCGAAGTTCCCCGCCGACCGTTTCGATCTCGTTGGTCCAGATGCCGCCGGAATAGTTTTCCGGCAGGCGTGACAGCAGTTCCGGGGTGTCCAGTCCGGTCGAGAAATCGCCGCCGGAATAAGGGCCGAGTGCAAACACCCGGCTGCCTGCTGCCTCCATGCGATTGAGAAAACGGTCGGGCCAGCCCCAGAGCCAGGGCGCGATGTTGATGGGGACCAGCACCAGTGTATCGCGGCACGCCTGCGGCACGATACCGGTCCAGCCGGTGCCGATGTAACGCAGCAGGCATGTTTTCAGCGAGCTGCGCGACATGGTGCGCATATCGGGCAGGGCAACACGCAAGGCGGCAATCGGCCTGTCGCCGCCATAGACCATCAGCGTCTTGCGGCGATCCGCAGGCAGGGCTGTCAGAACCGCAGCCAATTTCCTGCCCTCTTCGGGGTCGTTGCTCTTGATGTTGATGAGCAGCGGCCTGTCCGGAAAGGTGGTGAGGACTTCGCCGAGCGTCGGCATCAGGCCGATGCCCTTGCCGCGGAACGGGAAAGTCCTGCCGCCATCGGCGGTATAGCCATAGCCGATGTCGAGCGTCTTCAACTTTGCCATCGAATGGTTGCGGGTGACGCCCTTGCCTTCGGTGCGGCAGTCCACCGTCCAATCGTGGAACACCGCGAACTGGCCGTCGGTGGTCGGGTGGATGTCGGCCTCAATGATATCAGCACCAGCGGCGAAACCGGCGCGCATCGAGGCGATGGTATTTTCGAGATAGCTGTGGGTTGGAGGCAGCATGCGGCTGGCGGTGCAGGTATCCCTGTCGACACCCGTCGGATCGAATTGCTGTGCAATGCCGCGATGGGCCAGCAGCGTTGGCGCGGCGGTCGGCCGTGTCGTGAAGAGGCTGGTGTTGTTGATGTAGATGAATACTGCCAGCAGGCCCATGACCTCGCCGGCCCAGCACAGGCGCCGGAATTTTCCAATCCCCATAACCCCACCTCCGATTCGACCCATTCGTCAAACATGCCGATGGACTGGGCGAGAATGCGGCGACTTGGATGATCTATCTAACGGATGCAAGGCGGAGGCGACGGCTGTTTGCAGGTTCCTGCTTGATGCGGTCGAGTTGGAAGATCATTGCGCACACATCCCCGTTGGTCCAGATGCGGCCGGTATGGTTTGCCGGCAGGCGGGAGAGCAGGTGCCGATCGTAGCGTCCCGTCGCCTCGAAGACGACGCGGAACGCTCTGCCTGGCCAACAGGCAAGAGGACCAGAGCCAGCAAACGGTCTCTAACGACCGGGATCCCGACGGCCTTCCGCCCGCATCGATATAAGCACAGTTTCAATACACAGAATCCCCGCCACGAGGGCGAGGATGACGGAGAGTGGAGTTCCGCTCCCGTCAAATCGCCGAATTTCGGTTTTTCAGTCATGTTAGGCCCGCCATCGCTGGCGGGCCGTGGCGGTGTCGTGGGTGCCGGCCGGACAGAGCCTTAGGCTGCAGCGAGCGCTTTTTCGATGTCCTGGATCGAGTGGCCGGTCAGGTCCTTGTCCAGCTCGCCGACGAGAATATCGGACAGGGATTTGTGGTAGCTCTTGCGCATCTCACCCAAAGTGCGGGGTGCTGCGATAATGACGAGGCTCTTGATCTTGCCGTCGAGCACCTGCTTGTTGAGCATGTTCGCGACGCCGTTGCCAAAGCCGTCTTCTTCCTGCTGGCTGTCATCCGGATTGGCGGCGCTGCTGGAATGGCGGCCGCCGGAGGAGATTTTCGAGGCGTCGATATCTTCCGCGGGCATCGCCTTCAACTTAACATTGGCCGCATCGCCCTCGTTTTGAAACAGGCTCAGCTTTTCGCCATCGGCCACGGCAATAATCGTATTCTGGGGAAGGTTCATATCTGGTCTCCATGCTGCGCAATGCGTGTTCCACCGGTGGGCGGCAATGCTTGTTTCCAAGCTAGAGTAACCCCCTGGGCCCGGGATCGTTCCATGACACCATGGCTGCGGACCAAAAGCCCCGTCCGCCGCCATTGCACGCCGCCCCCAATTTCGCTAAGAGACCGCAACTTTTAAAAATCGCGCCCGCGCGCGACGCAATTTTCGACCGGTAGAGGCACATGGCACGCATCGTGATGAAATTCGGCGGCACGTCCGTCGCGGATATGGATCGCATCAGGAATGTGGCCCGCCATGTGAAACGTGAAGTCGATGCCGGCCACGAGGTTGCGGTGGTGGTTTCGGCGATGTCGGGCAAGACCAACGAGCTGGTTGCCTGGACGCGCGATGCCTCGCCGATGCACGATGCGCGCGAATACGACGCCGTCGTTGCCTCCGGCGAGCAGGTGACTTCGGGGCTTCTCGCGCTGGCGCTGCAGAATATCGGTATCAACGCCCGCTCCTGGCAGGGCTGGCAGATCCCGATCAGGACCGACAACGCCCATGGCGCGGCGCGCATCATGGAAATCGACGGCACTGAACTGATCCGCCGTTTTGGCGAGGGGCAGGTGGCGGTCATTGCCGGTTTTCAGGGGCTTGGACCCGACAACCGGATCGCGACGCTCGGCCGCGGTGGTTCCGACACATCGGCAGTTGCAATCGCCGCTGCGGTCAAGGCGGATCGTTGCGACATCTATACCGATGTCGACGGCGTCTACACCACCGACCCGCGCATCGAGCCGAAGGCCAAGCGCCTGAAGAAGATCGCGTTTGAGGAAATGCTGGAAATGGCGTCGCTCGGCGCCAAGGTCCTACAGGTTCGCTCGGTCGAGCTTGCCATGGTATTCAAGGTTCGCACCTTCGTGCGCTCCAGTTTCGTAGACCCCGACGCGCCGGGCATGGGCGACTTTCTGAACCCGCCCGGTACGCTGATTTGTGATGAGGATGAGATTTTGGAACAGGAAGTCGTCACCGGCATCGCCTATGCCAAGGATGAAGCGCAGATTTCGCTGCGGCGCCTAGCCGACCGGCCCGGCGTATCCGCCGCCATCTTCGGCCCCCTGGCCGAAGCCCATATCAATGTCGACATGATCGTCCAGAACATTTCCGAAGACGGTTCCAAGACCGACATGACGTTCACGGTGCCATCCACCGACGTCGACAAGGCCCTGAAGGTGCTGAACGATTCGAGGGACAAGATCGGCTTCGACGTCATCCAGAACGAATCAGGCCTGGTCAAAGTCTCGGTCATCGGCATCGGCATGCGCAGCCATGCGGGCGTGGCCGCGTCCGCTTTCCGCGCACTTGCCGAAAAAGGCATCAACATCAAGGCAATCACCACCTCGGAAATCAAGATTTCCATCCTGATCGATGGTGCTTATGCCGAATTGGCCGTTCGCACTTTGCATTCCGTCTACGGTCTGGATAAGAGTTAAGGCGAGCGGTGATGACGGCGTTTTCGCTTATATAAGCGGGAACAAATTACCGCTTGCAGTTGTTGACTTTTATTCGGGAGAAGTTGCGCGATGAGAGACCTCTCTGCGGGTCCACGCGTCCTCCTCAAGCGGTTGCGCGAACTGATGGCGGAACCGCTAGAGCCGCAGGATCGCCTTGACCAGATTGTTCGCCAGATTGCGCAGAACATGGTCGCAGAAGTGTGTTCGGTCTACGTGCTGCGCTCAGACGGCGTGCTCGAACTCTACGCCACCGAAGGTCTGAACAAGGGCGCCGTGCATCTGGCGCAATTGAAGATGGGGCAGGGCCTCGTCGGCACAATCGCAGCCTCGGCACGGCCGCTCAACCTTTCCGACGCACAGGCGCATCCGGCCTTCACCTACCTGCCGGAGACCGGGGAAGAAATCTATCATTCCTTCCTTGGCGTGCCGATCCTGCGCACCGGCCGCTCGCTCGGCGTTCTCGTCGTGCAGAACAAGGCCAGCCGCACCTATCGCGACGACGAGGTCGAGGCGATGGAAACGACGGCGATGGTGCTGGCCGAAATGGTGGCGACCGGGGAACTGAAAAAGCTCACCCGCCCGGGGCTGGAACTTGACCTTTCGCGGCCGGTAACGATCGACGGCTCAAGTTTCAACGACGGTATCGGCCTCGGCTACGTCGTGCTGCACGAACCGCGCATCGTCGTCACCAATCTTTTGAATGACGATACCGATCATGAGCTTGGCCGGCTGGCGGAAGCGCTGGGATCCTTGCGCATCTCGATCGACGACATGCTGTCGCGCCGCGACGTTTCCATGGAAGGCGAGCACCGGGCCGTTCTGGAAGCCTACCGTATGTTTGCGCATGACCGCGGCTGGGTGCGCAAGCTCGAAGAAGCGATCCGCAACGGCCTGACGGCGGAAGCGGCGGTCGAGCGGGTGCAGAGCGAAACCAAGGCGCGGATGATCCGGCTGACGGATCCGTATCTGCGCGAGCGCATGCATGATTTCGACGATCTGGCCAACCGGCTGCTCAGGCAGCTGACCGGCTACGGCGCCAAGATGTCGGCGACGGATTTCCCCACCGATGCGATCGTCGTCGCACGCGCCATGGGGGCGGCCGAGCTGCTCGATTATCCGCGCGAAAACGTGCGCGGCCTGGTGCTAGAAGACGGTGCGGTGACCAGCCATGTGGTGATCGTCGCGCGGGCCATGGGCATTTCGGTGGTCGGCCAGGCGGCGGGCGTCGTGGCGCTGGCCGAAAATGGCGACGCGATCATCGTCGATGGCGACGACGCCAAGGTGCATTTGCGGCCGATGGCCGATCTGCAGCGGGCGTATGAGGAAAAGGTCCGGCTGCGCGCGCGCAAGCAGGAGCAGTTCAAGGCGTTGCGCGGCGTCGAGCCGGTGACGCTGGACGGAAAGCGGATCAAACTGCAGATGAATGCCGGCCTTCTGGTCGATCTGCCGCAGCTGGCCGAATCCGGGGCCGAGGGCATCGGCCTGTTCCGGACCGAGCTGCAGTTCATGATCGCCTCGACCATGCCGAAGATGGAAGAGCAGGAGCTGTTCTATCGCAACGTCATGAAACAGGCGGCCGGCAAGCCCGTGACTTTCCGCACGCTCGATATCGGTGGCGACAAGGTGGTGCCCTATTTCCGCGCGGCGGAAGAGGAAAACCCGGCGCTCGGCTGGCGGGCGATTCGCCTGTCGCTCGATCGTCCCGGCCTGCTCCGGACACAGCTGCGCGCCATGCTGCGGGCTTCGGCCGGCCAGGAGCTGCGCATCATGCTGCCGATGGTGACGGAAGTCTCCGAGCTGCGCATCGTGCGCGAGCTGTTGCAAAAGGAAATCCAGCGGCAGTCGAAGATCGGCGAGCAACTGCCGCGCAAGCTGCAGTTCGGCGCCATGCTGGAAGTGCCGGCACTGCTCTGGCAGCTGGACGAGCTGATGGACGAGGTCGATTTCGTCTCGGTCGGATCCAACGACCTGTTCCAGTTCGCCATGGCGGTCGATCGCGGCAATGCGCGGGTGTCCGACCGGTTCGACGTGCTCGGCAGGCCGTTCCTGCGCATCCTGCGCGATATCGTCCGGGCGGGCGACCGCAACGAGACTTCGGTAACGCTATGCGGGGAAATGGCGAGTAAGCCGCTATCGGCGATGGCGCTGCTTGGCATCGGCTACCGCTCCGTCTCGATGTCGCCGACGGCCGTCGGGCCGGTCAAGGCCATGTTGCTGGCGCTCGATATCGACAAGCTTTCGGCCATGCTGCATGCGGCGCTGGACGACAAGCGGAGCCAGACATCGGTGCGCGAAATGCTGGTGGCATTCGCGGCGGAGACTGGGGTACCGCTTTAGGGGAAGCTGCCCCTCATCCGCCCTGTCGGGCACCTTCTCCCCGTAAACGGGGAGAAGGGACAAGCGGCGAACCCTCTCCTCTTCTCAACCTGAAAACGATGCTGATGGTGATGGAGGGGCGGCAAATTCGGTCATCCACTCTCCCATGCGGGGAGAGGGTTAGGGTGAGGGGCTTACCTTTACGGATGGAGGAAATGAGAGGTCCGGACAAACACAAAACGGAGCGTGCCCGCGGTTTGCGCAGGGTGGAAAATGATGCGGAGGAGGCTTTGTGGTTTGAGCTTCGTGCGCGTCGTCTCAATGGCTTCAAATTTCTCCGGCAATTACCGATCGGCCCATATTTTGCAGATTTCGCATGCAGACAGGCCGGGCTCGTCGTTGAAGTTGACGGTAGTCAGCATGCAAACAGCGGCCATGATGCAAAGCGGGACGCTTACATGGTGACCAACGGCTGGAGTGTTGTTCGTTTTTGGAATGGGTGTGTTCTTCAGGATCGCGAGCGCGTATTGGAGACCATCGTGGAAATCGTTGAAAACCGGCTGGTCCAGGAGGTCAGGTCATTTGATCTCACTTTTGTCCCAGCCCAAAGGCTAATCGACGACGCCCAATAAAATGGATCAAGCTTGAGCAACCCTCAAATTCGAATGAGGACGGCGCGCGATCCTAAGAGTTTTTTGAACATTGCCGTTCTTCGTAACGGCACCCACGGAGTACACATTGGCAACCTTACCTGTTGAAAAAATGCGCGAGCTGGAGCGCCGGTTTTCCGAGATCGAGGCGCGCATGGCCGAGGGGCCGGCGGCGGACGTCTATGTGAAGCTGGCGTCGGAATATTCCGAGCTGCAGCCGGTGGTGACGAAGATCAGGCTGTATGAGAAGGCGCAGGCCGAGCTTGCCGACGTCAGCATGCTTTTGACCGCCAAGGATACCGACCGCGAGATGCGCGATCTGGCCGACATGGAAAAGCCTGACATCGAGGAGCGCATCGAAAAGCTTGAGCAGGAGATGCAGATCCTGCTTCTGCCCAAGGATGCGGCCGACGAAAAGAGCGCCATCCTGGAAATCCGTGCCGGCACCGGCGGTTCGGAAGCAGCGCTTTTTGCCGGCGATCTCTTCCGGATGTATGAGCGCTACGCAGCTGGTAAGGGCTGGAAGGTCGAGGTGCTTTCGGCCAGCGATGGCGATGCCGGCGGTTTTAAGGAAATCATTGCGACGGTGACCGGGCGCGGGGTGTTTTCCAAGCTGAAATTCGAATCCGGCGTGCACCGGGTGCAGCGCGTTCCCGATACGGAAACGCAGGGACGTATTCACACGTCGGCGGCCACAGTCGCCGTTCTACCTGAGGCCGAGGACATCGACATCGAAATCCGCCAGGAAGACATCCGCATCGACACGATGCGCTCGTCGGGTGCCGGTGGCCAGCACGTCAACACGACGGACTCGGCTGTTCGTATCACCCATATGCCGTCCGGCATCGTCGTCACGAGTTCAGAAAAATCGCAGCACCAGAACCGCGCCAAGGCGATGCAGGTGCTGCGCTCGCGGCTCTATGACATGGAGCGGCAGAAGGCCGATAGCGAACGATCGGCATCGCGCAAGAGCCAGGTCGGTTCGGGCGATCGCTCGGAACGCATCCGCACCTATAATTTTCCGCAGGGGCGCGTCACCGACCACCGTATCAACCTGACGCTCTACAAGATCGACCGGATGATGATGGGCGAGATCGACGAGGTGGTCGATGCGCTTTTGGCCGACTATCAGGCCGATCAGCTGGCGCAGCTCGGCGAGGTCAAGGGATGACCGATACGCTGGACAGCCTGTTTGCTGAGGCACGATCCCGATTTCTGCAGGCCCATATCGGCGAGGCGGCGCTCGATGCGCGCGTGCTGATATCCGGCCTGCTCGACCTGCCGGCGGTGGCGTTCATGACGCGCGGCGCCGAGATCGTTTCGGACAAGGACGCCCAGCGCATTCGCGATGCGATTGCGCGGCGCGCGGCGCACGAGCCGGTTCACCGCATCCTCGGGAGCCGCGAATTCTATGGCCTGACGCTCGGCCTGTCGGAGGACACGCTGGAGCCGCGGCCGGATTCGGAGATGATCGTCGAGGGGCTCATTCCCTTTGCGCAGAAATTCGTGGCGGAGAAGGGCTCCTGCCACCTGATTGATCTTGGAACCGGCACCGGGGCAATCTGCCTGGCGCTGTTGAGTGCCGTTCCGGAAGCAACCGGCGTCGGGTCCGACCTATCCGCAGGTGCTGTGGAGATGGCGCATGCCAATGCCGTGCGCAACGGTCTCGGTGAGCGGTTCTCGGCCGTGGAAAGCGACTGGTTTTCGGGGATTGTCGGCAAGTTCGACATCATCGTGTCAAATCCGCCCTATATACGGACTGATGTGGTTGCATCCTTGGCACCGGAAGTGCGCGATCATGATCCGGCGCTGGCGCTTGATGGCGGTGCCGACGGTCTGGACGCCTATCGCACCATCGCCGCGCATGCCGCGCGTCATCTTGCCGACGATGGCATCGTTGGGGTCGAGATCGGTTACGACCAGCTGCAGGTCGTCGGGCAACTTTTCGAAGGCGAGGGCTTCCGGGTGATCGACCGGGTGCGCGACCTTGGCGGGAACGACCGGGCCATCCTGTTCTCCTTCGGCAACAAAGCCCTGTAAACCGGCCTATAATGGACTGTTCTTTTTCTAAAACCTGAAGAAAAGGCTTGGAATCACACGGGAAGCGGGCTAGGTTGCGAGCTACGCACTGGGCAGAAGGTCAGAGACCAGAGGTTAGTTCCGGTCAGACCTGCCGCAGGATTGCTCTCACAAAAGAGTTGCTAAGGTTGGACAGTGCCTGGTGCGGGTACCTGTTAATTTGACTTTAACCAGCGACGGTACCGTCAAAAGGCGGTTGGGTCGCGGCGCGTGTCTGCTTGATCCGGAATCCCTTGATAAGGAATTTCTGGCAAGCCGCGAAGCCACAAGATCATCAATATCAAGAGAATCCAGGTGAGTGAACGATGAGGCCAGGACAGCAGAACAAGCGCGGCCGTGGGCGTAACAACAACAATACCAGCAGCAACAACAATAGTGGCGGCGGTGGTAACAACAACAATAACAATCATAACCGGAAGGGTTCCAACCCGCTCACCCGGACCTATGACAGCTCTGGCCCGGACGTGAAGATCCGCGGTACCGCCCAGCACATCGCCGAGAAATACTCGACGCTCGCGCGCGACGCGCAGAGCTCCGGTGACCGTGTCGTGGCTGAAAACTACCTGCAGCACGCCGAGCACTACAACCGCATCATCGCAGCCGCCCAGGCGCAGATGCAGGAACGCTTTCAGCGGGACGACCGTGGCGAATTCAACGATCGCAACGAGTTCCAGGATCGCGACGGCAACGAGCGCGACGACGATATGGACCAGGGCGACAACGACGAGAATTCCGTTGGCCAGGACCAGCAGCTCGAGCAGGAGCGCCATCACCAGCAGGCCGAGCGCCAGCAGCGGCGCCAGCCGGAAGGTGAGCGTCAGCAGCGCCAGCAGCCGGAAGGCGAGCGCCAACAGCCGCAGCCCGAACAGCAGGACCGCCAGCGCCAGCCCGACCAGGAGCGTCCGCGCCAGGATCGCCAGCGCCAGCAGGACCGTCCGCGTCCGCCGCGCCCCGAACGCACCGAGCAGCCCCGCGCCGAGCAGGCACAGGCGCGTCAGGACCTCGCTCCGCAGCCCGTCATCGACGGCTCCGGCCCGCAGCCGATCATCGAAGGCACGCCTGTTGAGGTTGCGCTGGAGGAGGAGGCACCCACTGGCCGCGCTCCGACACGCCGCCGCACCGCTCCGCGTCCGCGCCGCCAGCCACGCCGTGGCGAAGCCGGTGGCGACGAAGCAGCAGCAGCCGGCGAAGCCGGTGGCGATCAGGGCGGCGATGCGCCGGCTCTGGAACCCGCCGCGACGGAGTAATCCGCAAGAGGCTGCCGCAAGGCGGGTTTTGCAAGACCATGTTGAAGAACCCGGTTCGCTTTGCGGCCGGGTTTTTTGTTGGTGCGATCTGGCATAAATACGGACATGACGCGACGGGGTGGATGAGAGGACGCTTGAATGGATGGCTGGACTTTGCACTGGCTGGAGGCCTCAGGTTATTTGTCCGGCTATCGCGCTGACATTACCGCCGCGTTCGAACAGGCTTACCGGACTGTTTCGGCGATGCTGCAGCCGCCGCGGCTTGATGTTCTCATCCAGCGGCTTGCCGGTGAAACCATCCCTGAAATGGGTCTTGTCGGGCGGGCCTATCGTAGCACGATGTTCTCGATGACGGTTGATATGGACAACCCGAATTTCATCCGCAGTCTCAGCGACGGTGCGCTTCACCGGCAGATCGTCCATGAAGTGCATCATTGCATGCGCATGGCGGGACCCGGCTATGGCTATACACTGGGCGAAGCGTTGGTCAGCGAGGGACTTGCAGGACAGTTTGTGCGGCATCTCATGGGCGCGCAACCGGAACCATGGGAATGCGCCGTGACGCCGCAGGTACTGCAGGCCGCTCTCCCCGGAGCCGAGGAGCTTGCATCGTTTCACTACGACCATAGTGGCTGGTTCTTCGGCACGGGCGCGCGTCCGCGCTGGCTCGGTTACACGCTGGGATACCAGATTGCCGGGCGTTGGCTGGCCAGAGCCGGGCAGATCGATGCCGCCACGTGGGTGAATGTTCCGGCGGAGATTGTGCTGGCCGTGGGGCTGGAGCGGTGCGCACAAGATTCCTAATCCTGCGCCCGTGCAACTGGTCCTCAGGCGGCGATGCCGTGCATGATCAGTGCGGCGAGATTGGCAGATGCGGTGTTTTCGCCGATGCGGCCGCGGATGAGTTCGCGTGCCATGGTTTCGGCAGCGCCGGCGAGACCGACGCAGCGTAATCGCAGGTCATCCGGTGGCAGGGTCGAGAAACGGGCAAGTGCCGCGGCGATGATGGCGACATAATCGTCGGCAAGCGTCTGCTGGACGGCATCCATCTGCGCATTGCCGCGCAACGCTCCCGACATGGCCAGCCATTCGGGACCGCTTTCGAGCGCACAACCGATATAGGCGGAGCTGATAACGTCGGCAATTGCGGGAAGGGTTGGCGGCGCCTTTTCGAGCCCCGCCTTCAACTTTCCTACATGACGCGCTTCGATTTCTTCCGACAGGGCGATCAGCAGGCCTTCACGGGTGCCGAAATGCTCATAGGCGATCGGCTTGCTGACGCCTGCGCGCTCGGCCAGATGGCCGAGCGTCAAGGCATCGGCGCCGCATTCGCGCAGGATGTCCCGGGCTGTGTCAAGCAGTTGCGTCCGCCGCTCCGGCTTGGGGAGTTTGCGCACTTCCGGCTTCGCCATCGATCATCATCCCCATTTTCTTGCTATCGACCGGTCGGCCCCTTGAAAGCGGCATTTCACCTATTACCTACTAGTAGTAACTTACTAATAGTAGCATCGGTAAAGCGCTGATGTCATTGTCCTAGGAGATAAGACCATGTCGAGCAAATTAAACCCTGTCCTGATCATCGGCGGCTCCGGTGTCGTCGGAAGCTGGACGGCAAGGACCATTCGCAAGCTGCATCCCGATCTGCCGCTTGCTATCGGCGGCCGGGACCTTGCCAAGGCAGAGGCGGTTGCAAGGGACATTGGTGGGGCGACGGGTATCAAGGTCGATCTCGACCGGCCGGACCTGGGGCATTCTGGCGATCAGGCGTTCAGCGCAGTTGCGGTATTCGTCAAGGACGACAAGTTGTCCTCGATGCGCTATGCGCAACATCACCGTATTCCGTATATCAGCATTTCCAGCGGCACGTTCGAAATCGGGCCGGAGGTGGCGCAATATATCCATGCGCCGGACCGGGCGCCGATCCTGCTCGCGAGCCATTGGCTGGCGGGCGCGGCGATCTTTCCGGTGCTAGAGTTTGCCAAGAGTTTTCAACAGGTCGACGCGATCCGCATCGGCGTTCTGCTCGATGAGCAGGATATGGGCGGACCTGCAGCGCTGGCCGACTACAATCGCATCACCGGTGCTGCCCCCGCCTCGCTGACGGTGAAAGATGGCAGGATGCACTGGGTGAGTGGCGACGAAGCCAAGGCACGGTATGTCAGTGTCGATGGCGTCGAACTGGAGGCGCAGGCCTATTCGCCCTTCGACATCATGGCGCTTGCCGCCAGTACCGGTGCCAAGGGGATCCGGCTCGATCTTGCCTATAGCCAATCCGCCAGCCGCCGCCGCGGTGAACCCTTTTCGACGGAAATCGCCATCGAGATCGAGGGGCACGGGGCGGACGGTCAACACCGGCTGGACCGCCACGAAATCGTCCATTCGCAGGGACAGGCGCCGCTGACGGCGCTGGGCGTTGCGCTGGCTGTGGAACGGCTGCTCGGTCTTGCGGGCGGAGACGCGCCAAAGGCCGGCCTCTACCTGCCGGAGGTGCTGATCGATCCCGCTTACTTTGTCCGCCGCATGAAAGAGTTCGGAACGTCATTTGAGAACAAAAAGGTTGCGGTCTAACTGCAGTCCCTCGCCTTCGAGTGCGGCGCGGGGCAGACCGCTGGCAAAGCCATTTTTCGTTGTGGGCAGGTCACTAGGAAAACGAATGGGCGGCCAAAACCTCCGTCATTCCTGTGCTTGTCACAGGAATCCAGCCGCCCAAGTCCTTGAGCTGAAAGAGCCTTTTGACCCGACGGACGTCGGGTCGCTGGATCCCCGCCACGAGGGCGAGGATAACGGAGGGTGGATGTCCGTTTCCTCAAATCATCGGTTTTAGAGTTTGTCAGCAGGAAACCCTCGCCGGTGAGCGCGGCGAGGGTTTTGTCTCTTCGGGGGTTTTTCCGACCGGTGCAGCCACTATATTCGAGGCATGGAAGCATCTGATACCGACACGTTTCGCAAGATCATCATCAGCACATTTCCGGAGCTTGCCGCGTCGCAGTTCGAGCTGGAGACGGCGGGCTGGGATTCGGTGGCCGTCGATGTCGACGACCGGCTGATCTTCAAGTTTCCCCGCCATGCCGTGACCGAAAAGGCATTGCTGCGCGAGGCGCAGCTATTGGCCGTGATCCGGCCGCGGATTTCGATGCCGGTTCCCGATCTGCGCATCATCAGTGGCCCGCCGCTGTTTTCGGTGCATGAGAAGCTGAAGGGCGTGCATCTGCTCACTGCCGATTACGATCGCCTGCCGGAGGCCGCGCGGCAGCGGCTGGGCGAGATGCTGGGGCGGTTTTATGCCGAGCTTCACGGGCTGGACGAGGCAAAGATGCTGGCGGCCGGGGCGGGGCCGGTTGCGCAGTGGCAGCCGGTGGCGGCGATGCGGGAACGGGCACTGCCCATGTTGACGGCGGACACCCGGCAGAAGGCCGAAGCCGCGATCGACGTCTTCGAGCAATTGCCGCCTGATCCCTATGGCACGACCTACGGCTTCTTCGATGGCCACGGCTGGAACATGGCGTTCGACCACGCGAACCAGCGATTGACCGGCATGTACGATTTTGCCGATTCCGGCTTTGCGCCCGTGCATCAGGAGTTCATCTATGCGCGCTTCGTTTCAGCCGATCTGACCGAACGGATCATCGCGTCCTATGAAACACGGACGGGCCGGGCGATCGACCGGCAGCGGGTGGATATTCTGACTGCGGCTCACCGTCTGTCCGAACTGGCGGAGCTCACGGACAATCCCGAGCATGTGGACATCATGATCGACAGCGTCGAAAACTGGGCGCGGTCGACGGCTTTGTGAGCCTCCCGGCGAAATCGGCGGCCAAGGCGTTAAACGCTCTTTAATTTCGAAAATCCCGGCCCCATATTCACTGCAAGCGGCCGGTCCTGTGCAATGCAGGGTCCCGTCAATACGGGCTTGCCTTTTCAGGGAGCTCCATTCCAACTGTCGGCAGTGCCACGTGTGGGCTGACCGATTACCGGAGGTTGACTTATGAATATCGAAAAATACTCCGAGCGCGTGCGCGGTTTTCTGCAATCGGCTCAGACCTATGCGCTGGCCGAGGGCCATCCGCAATTCGTTCCCGAGCATGTGCTGAAAGTCCTGCTTGATGACGATCAGGGCATGGCGGCATCGCTGATCGAGCGGGCCGGCGCCAGCGCCAAGGACGCAAAGCTCGCCAATGACATTGCGATTGCCAAGCTGCCGAAGGTTTCGGGCGGCAATGGTTCTATCTCGCTGTCGCAGCCGCTTGCCAAGGTTTTTACCACGGCCGAAGAGGCTGCCAAGAAGGCGGGCGACAGCTTCGTCACCGTCGAACGGCTGCTGCAGGCGCTGATCATCGAGACCTCCGCTGTCACGTCCGGCATCCTGTCGAAGGCAGGGCTGACGGCGTCCAAGCTCAATCAGGTGATCAACGAGATCCGCAAGGGCCGCACCGCCGATGGCGCTAATGCCGAAGCCGGTTTTGACGCCCTGAAGAAGTATGCACGTGACCTGACGGCCGATGCCCGCGACGGCAAGCTCGACCCGGTGATCGGCCGCGACGATGAAATTCGCCGCACCATCCAGGTCCTGTCGCGCCGCACCAAGAACAACCCGGTCCTGATCGGTGAACCCGGCGTTGGCAAGACGGCGATCGCCGAAGGCCTGGCCTTGCGCATCATCAATGGCGACGTGCCGGAAAGCCTCAAAGACAAGAAGTTGATGGCGCTCGACATGGGCTCGCTGATCGCAGGGGCTAAATTTCGCGGCGAATTCGAAGAGCGGCTGAAGGCCATTCTGTCCGAAGTCCAGGCGGAAGCGGGCGACATCATCCTGTTCATCGACGAGATGCACACGCTGGTCGGGGCCGGCAAGGCGGATGGGGCGATGGATGCGTCCAACCTCCTGAAGCCTGCGCTGGCGCGCGGCGAACTGCATTGCGTCGGCGCCACCACGCTCGACGAGTACCGCAAGCATGTGGAAAAGGACGCAGCCCTTGCCCGCCGGTTCCAGCCTGTCATGGTCAACGAGCCGAATGTCGAAGACACGATCTCGATCCTGCGCGGACTGAAGGAGAAGTACGAACAGCATCACAAGGTGCGGATCTCGGATTCGGCGCTGGTGGCGGCGGCGACCCTGTCGAACCGCTATATCACCGACCGGTTCCTGCCCGACAAGGCGATCGACCTGATGGACGAAGCCGCATCGCGGCTGCGCATGCAGGTGGATTCAAAGCCGGAAGAGCTGGACGAACTCGATCGCCGCATCATGCAGCTGAAGATCGAGCGCGAGGCGTTGAAAAAGGAAACCGACCGCGCCTCGAAGGACCGGCTGGACAAGCTGGAACTCGATCTCACCGGGCTCGAGGAGCAGGCCGATGCGCTGACGGCGCGCTGGCAGGCGGAAAAATCGAAGCTCGGTCTGGCTGCCGACTTGAAGAAGCAGCTGGAAGAGGCGCGCAACGAACTGGCCGCCGCACAGCGCAAGGGTGAATTCCAGCGCGCCGGCGAGCTTGCCTATGGGGTGATCCCGAAGCTCGAAAAGGAGCTGGAGGTTTCCGAAAGCCAGGATTCGTCGGCGCTCGACCCGATGGTGCAGGAAGTCGTGACGCCGGACAATATCGCCCATGTCGTCTCCCGCTGGACCGGTATTCCGGTGGAAAAGATGCTCGAAGGCCAGCGCGACAAGCTGTTGCGCATGGAAGACGAGCTGTCGCAATGGGTGGTTGGCCAGGGTGATGCGGTTCAGGCCGTGTCGCGTGCGGTTCGCCGTTCGCGTGCCGGTCTGCAGGATCCTAACCGTCCGATCGGTTCGTTCATCTTCCTCGGCCCGACCGGCGTCGGCAAGACGGAGCTGACCAAGGCTTTGGCACGCTTCCTGTTTGACGACGATACGGCGCTGGTGCGCATGGATATGTCGGAATATATGGAGAAGCACTCCGTCTCCCGGTTGATCGGTGCACCTCCGGGCTATGTCGGCTACGAGGAAGGCGGAGCCTTGACCGAGGCGGTGCGGCGCAAGCCCTACCAGGTCGTGCTGTTCGACGAGATCGAAAAGGCGCATCCGGACGTGTTCAACGTGCTGCTGCAGGTTCTCGATGACGGCCGCCTGACCGATGGTCAGGGCCGCACCGTCGATTTCCGCAACACGATGATCATCATGACCTCCAATCTCGGGGCAGAATACCTCGTCGGGCTTGGCGAAAACGATGACAGCGACATGGTGCGCGATCAGGTGATGGACGTGGTGCGCGGACATTTCCGGCCGGAGTTCCTGAACCGGGTCGACGAGATCATCCTGTTCCACCGCCTGAAGCGCGGCGAGATGGGGGCGATCGTCGATATCCAGCTGACGCGCCTGCGCCAGCTGCTGACCGATCGCAAGATCACGCTCGAACTCGACGACGAGGCACGCGCCTTCCTCGCCGACCGGGGCTACGATCCGGCCTATGGTGCGCGTCCGCTGAAGCGGGCCATCCAGAAATACGTCCAGGACCCGCTCGCCGAGCAGATCCTGCAGGGTAATTTCCCGGATGGTTCGACGATCAAGGCCTTCGCCGGCTCGGATCGCCTGAACTTCAAGCTTCGGGACGGTGGCGAAAAGGCCGCGGCCTGATCCAAGATATAAGAGAAAGGCCGTCCTTCGGGGCGGCCTTTTTCGTTTGGGATGATATGATGGGGGAGAGGGACAAATGAGAAAACCGGTATTGTTCGGCGCTGATTACAGCGTCTATGTGCGCGCAGCCCGTCTGGTTCTTCATGAAAAGGGTATCGACTACGATCTGGTGCCGGTCGATGTCTTTGCCGAGGGTGGACCGCCAAAATCCCATCTTGCCCGGCAACCTTTCGGCCGCATTCCGGCCTTCGAGCATGACGGGTTTGAACTCTACGAGGCCGCCGCGATTACCCGTTATATCGATGAAGCCTTTGAAGGCCCCAATCTCCAGCCCGCCGAGCCGCAAAGCCGCGCCCGCGTCAACCAGATCATCAGCATTGCCGACGGATACATCTATCCTGTGCTCGTCTGGGGAGTGTATATCGAGCAGGTGTCGAAGCCTGCGCGTGGTGAACCGAGCGATGAGACGCAGCTTGTGGCATCCCTTGCCAAGGCGCCGGTCATCCTGAAAGCGCTTGCCGATCTGATGAGCGACGGCCCGTGGCTTGGCGGCGCGGCTCTGACGCTCGCCGACCTGCATGCCGCACCGATGATCGATTATTTCGCCAAGGCTCCGGAAGGCCTGCCGATGCTCGTCCGGCATGGTAATCTCATGGGATGGTGGTTGCGGATGCAGGAGCGGGCGAGCATGCGGCAGACGGAGCCGGTGGGGTAGGGGAGACGGATGAGCAATATCGTACAAACCGAGGCCATTTTTCGGCCAGAGATTGTCATGCCCAGCAAATTGAAGCTAGGCGACCGTATCCGTTTCGTCTCGCCAGCCAGTGTGCCGGATCGCGACGAGATTGTCGCCCGCGTCCGCTTTCTGGAAGAGCTTGGTTTTCAAGTGGATTTCGGCTCGCACGCCTTTCACCGCCATGGTTTTCTGGCCGGAACGGACGACGAGCGGCTCGACGATCTGAATTCCGCACTGCGCGACCCGGATATTCGCGCAATCTTTGCGACGCGCGGTGGCAAGGGAGCGTACCGGATTGCTGACAGGCTTGATTTTGATGCCGTACGGCTTGATCCCAAACTCTTGGTCGGCTTCAGCGATATCACCATTCTGCATCTGATGCTTTTGCGCCAATGCGGGGTAGCGGGAATCCACGGCGCGCTTTTCCGCGATGGCGATGGCGGTGCGGATCTTGAAAACCGGGATACTCTTGTGAAGATGCTGATGGAGGCGGGTCGTATAATCATTCCGTCGCGAACAACCGAGCCGACGGCTAGCCTGACAACCAAAGGCAAGGCGAAAGGTGTGGTTGTCGGTGGAAATCTTGACCTGATTGTCACGGCCGCAGGCTGGGCGCTGCCGGACATGACCGGAACTATTCTGTTGCTGGAAGCGATCGATTGTTATCCGGGGCGGGTCGATCGTGCGCTAACCATGCTGCGCAAGGCCGGTCATCTCGATGGCGTTGCGGGTGTGGCGGTCGGGCAGTTCATGATGGTGGAGCCCTCACGCGGCGCGGTGATCATCGACATCGTGCGGGATCACCTGGACGTGCTGGGTGTCCCGGTGCTGGGCGGATTGCCGATTGGACATGGAGAACGTCCGGTCAGCCTGCCGATCGGCAGAATGGCGGAGCTTGATGCGGATTTGGGAATTCTGACAGCCGACTATTGAACAGATGGCCGACCGCCCCGAAATTGCGGAGCGCCCATGCGGTGCTGCAACGTCCGGCAGACATTCATCGCCTGTCTCGCTATTGCTGAGCTGCGCTCACAAGCGCATCCTGAAAGGGGCGGCTAATGCCGGCAGGCCTTTGCGCCTATATCCCTCCTGGCAGGCCAGCGCGGCCGTCGTTCCAACAGCCATGCAAGGATGAACCATTGAAAACGTCTGGATATGCCGCAACCGATGCGAACGTTCCGTTGCAACCCTTTTGGTTCGATCGCCGGGCCTTGCGTCCCGGGGATGTCGGCATCGATATCCTCTATTGCGGGGTCTGCCATACGGATCTGCATATGGCGCGTAACGATTGGGGCTTTTCCGTCTATCCGCTGGTGCCGGGCCACGAAATCGTCGGCCGGGTTTCCTCGATCGGCAGTGGCGTCTCGCGTTTCAAGGTCGGCGACAATGTCGCCATCGGCACGATGGTCGACAGTTGCCTGGACTGCGACCAGTGCCGCCGCAACGAAGAACAGATGTGCCGCAAGGGCGTTACCATCACCTATAACGGCCAGGACCGGGTGAACGGCGACATCACCTATGGCGGCTATTCGAACTATATCGTTGCCCGCGAGGAATTCGTGTTGCGGGTACCGGACGGGCTGGACCTGTCACGGGCCGGGCCGCTGCTCTGTGCCGGGATCACCACCTATTCGCCGCTGCGCAACTGGAATGTCGGGCCGGGCAGCCGGGTTGGCGTCATCGGACTGGGCGGTCTGGGGCATCTGGCGGTCAAGTTCGCGTCGGCGCTCGGTGCTGAGGTCACCGTGCTTACCCGCTCCGAAGGCAAGATCGGCACGGCGCGCGACCTCGGTGCCGATCATGTGGTGCTTTCCACCTCTGGCGAACAGATGGCAGCGGCGGCTTACGCCTTCGACATCATCATTGACACCGTGCCCTACGAGCATGATCTTAGCCCTTACATCGATCTTCTCGACGCCGACGGCACGCTGGTGATTGCCGGATCGCTGGTCGATACCCCGGCATTCAGCAATCTGCGCCTTCTCATGGGGCGCCGCAGGATTGCCGGGACGCCCAGCGGTGGTCTGAAGCAAACCCAGGAAATGCTGGATTTCTGCGCCCGCAAGAACATCCTGCCGGAATGCGAGATGATCTCGATCGCCGATATCGGCAAGGCGTTCGAGCGGCTCGAGCGCGGCGACGTGCGCTACCGGTTCGTCATCGATATGGCGACGCTGCCCGCCGGTCAGGCCGCCTGAACCGGGGGCTGGCGGCTGTTCGAGCGCAGCGCCTCGATAAAGGCGGCAAGGGCTGGCGGCATTTGCCGCCGGCTCGGATAATAGATGGAATAGCCGGTAAACGGCTTGCAGAATGCGTCCAATACCCTGACCAGCCGGCCGCTGCGCAGATGTTCCTCGACGACATCCTCGAACAGATAGACGAGGCCCGTGCCTGAAAGGGCCGCCGCCAGCATCATTTCGAGATCGTTGACCACCAGGCTGCCGTTGACGCGGACATCGACATCGCGCCCATCCACCTCGAACTCCCAGGCATAGGGCGCGCCGGCCGAGGACATGTGGTAGTTGACGCAATCATGGTCGACGAGGTCCTTCAGGGTCACAGGCGGCGGACGGCGGGCGAAATAGGACGGTGCGGCGACGATGGCTGCCCGCAATTGCGGGCCGACCCGGACGCCGATCATGTCCTTGTCGATCCGCTCGCCGAAGCGGATGCCCGCATCGAAGCGCGACGCAACGATGTCGTCGAGCCGGTCGCTGATGATCAGTTCAACCCGGATATCGGGGTAGTCCTGGCGGAAGCGCGGCAGCATCGGTGCCACCAGCGACAACGCGGCGTGTTTGCCTGTGGTGATCCGCACCGTGCCCGAGGGCTTTTCCCGCCATTCACCAAGCGCCAGCAGTCCCCGGCCGATATCCTCAAGGGCAGGACGGAGCGTCAGAAGCAACCGCTCGCCCGCATCCGTCGTCGAGACGCTGCGGGTGGTGCGCGCCAACAGCCGCACGCCGAGGCGGTCTTCGAGAAGCCGCATCATATGGCTGAGGCCGGACGGCGAGATTCCGAGACGGGCGGCGGCGCGGGTAAAACTGCGCTCCTCGGCAACAATGGCAAAGGCGGCGAGGTCGTCCAGATCATGGCGTTTCATTTTTGACCAGCCTTCATCAATGGAGCGTGATTGTGCCGCGTTTTCTATCTATGATGGTTTTACCACTGCTTCAACGGCAGACGGCGCGTCTGCGTCCGTCTTGGCGGCCGAACTGGAAGAGCGACGCAACAGAGGTCGTACCCGCAAGGCGGGGGGGAGATATGTTTTGCTGGAAGTGGGATGAAACGCGCAACGGGCAGTGAGGAAAACCAGCCCTACTGCACCGCGGCTACTTCGGCGCTGCCATTGTCCTTGGCCAGCAGTTCGTCGATGCGGCCGCGTTCCTTGTCGAACTGGGCGAGCGCCTGGCCATCAAGCGACTTGCCGCCGGGCAGGCGGATGCGCAAGGGATCGACGCGGTTGCCGTTGACGATCAGCTCGTAATGCAGATGCGGTCCGGTCGACAGGCCGGTGGTGCCGACCCAGCCGATCACCTGGCCTTGGACCACTTTCGAGCCGACGCTGACATTTTTGGCGATGGCGCTCTGGTGGTTGTAGGACGAGACATAGCCATTGGCATGCCGGATCAGTGTCTGGTTGCCATAACCGCCGGAATCCCACCCGGCCTTTTCAACGATGCCGTTGCCCGCCGCAATGATCGGCGTGCCGCGGGGGGCCGCCCAATCGACACCGGTATGCATGCGCGAAAAGCCGAGGATCGGATGGCGGCGCATGCCGAAGCCGGAGCGGAACGTGCCGTTCGGAACCGGGTTGCGCAGCAGGAACTGGCGGATGCTCTTGCCCTGCTCGTTGTAATAATCGATCGAATTGTCGTCGGGATCCTGGAACCGGTAGAAACGTGTCTCGGCATCGCCGAACTTGGCATTGACGTAGAGCAGTTCTGAATCGTCGGTTGCCTTGCCGCTGTTGTCGGCGACTGAAAAGAACGCCTCGAGACGGTCGGTCGGCTTCAACTGCGCCTGGAAATCGACATTGCTGGCCAAGAGCTTGATGATCTGGGCGATCATCGTCGAATTCATGCCGTAGGAGAGGGCGGCGCGATAGACGCCATCATAGACGCGCGGCAGGTCACGGCCGGCGTTGATCACCGGGGTTCCGTTGTCGTCAAAGGCACTGGCAACGGCTGCCAGTTGCGGCGGCTCGTAAGCCTTGACGAAATTGCCCTTGTCGTCCAGCGCCATGGTAAAGACATGGGCGCCGCGCGTATAGACGGTGGCACGCACGACCTTGGCCTCTTCGTTCTCGCCCTTCTGGATAATGCCGATGCGAAGCACGTCGCCGTCCTGCAGATCCGTCGCGTTCAGTGCCGGCCGCAGATAGCCGGCGAGATCCTCGGCCTGGGCTTTTCCATATCCGGCATTGATCAGAACGGCGGCGATCGGCGTTGCCCGGCGCACCGGAATGACGTCGTCGGCATATTCGGTTGTCTGGTCGGTGATCGTCTCGAAGGCGGAGACCGTCATGTTCTCCTCGACCACCCGCGCCGACAGGCCCTGGATCAAGTCGAGATCGGAGGCATCCGAGGCAAAGCGGCGCGGATCGACATAGAAGAGGGAGGCAAGCTGGGTATTGCCGTCGGTCAGCACCGAACCATTGGTTCGGACATTTTCCTCGACTTCATCCATCGACATTGAGGGCGCGAACGTCAGCGTCGATCCCTTCAGCGGAAAATCCACCGTCTTCAGCGCCACTTCGGATTCAACATCGGAGCCATAGAGCGTCCCGGTCCGGCTGACCGGCGGCGGCGCATCCGCGTCGTCGCTGGAAAAGATCGCCAGCGGATCGAAGGAGGGATATTTTTCAGCCGGCTGGTGGTTGGCGGCCAGCGTCATCTTCACATGCGCGAAAGGTTGACGGCGAACCACTTCCTTCTCACCATCATGGGTCATGGTCGAGACTTCCATGATGGTGCGGTCGGACGGCTTGGCGACAATGCTGGGGCTTAAGATACGGTCGCCGCGCTTGGCAGCGGCTGTCGGCTGCGAGCCGCGGACGGACGGGTCCATCGCGGCATAGGCTTCGGCGGGAATGGCCAGCTGCTGGCGCCCGTCCAGGGCTGCAAACAAAGCAACGCCCATCAGAAGGCTGGAGGTAATGCCGGTCAGAAAGGTGCCCGAAAGCCAGCGCAGGGAAATCTCGCGCCGGTCGGGGGCCCTGCGTCCATCCGCAAGGATCGGCGGCTCGTTGCCGAGCGACCGTATCATGGTCTTGTCCGTGATCATGCCAATCGAGCGGGGTCCCTGGTTACGCGCCGTTTCTTATTATGGTCCGGGTAATGTTGTGCGAAGATGTGCATCTTTCATGCCCCCAAGTCAAACAGAACGGCCATCACTCTATAAGGGCTCCTCTATTGACAGAGAGAGCCGTCAAAACGCAGTTGCGAAATGCTGATTAGAGCGCCAATTGTGAAGAAGTGAGGGCGGGATTGTGTTTTCGGTTCTATACAAAGGCTTATCCCGATTGTCGCAATGCAGCAAAGCCTTACGGTGCAGGGCTTTGTCAAAAAACTGTCATTTTTTTCAAAAACGCTGTTGACTATGAAGGATTGGTGGGACTATAAACCGCTCACCAACGAGGGCGGCGGCGCTGCTGGCGACCGACGAACTCGCTCTGAAGTTTCTTACGAAAGTTTGGTGCGGATTGTGGGTTTAGGCGGGAACGCTGAGGCTCTCGGGGTTAAGGTTTTCGACAGGGTTTCCTGTCTGTTTTTTGACAATTGGATAGAGAGAAAGAGAAACGTGGGCGGCGGATGTTCGCAACTGGATTAAGTTCCGGTTTTAAGTCGACAATGGCGGTCACGTTTCTATGAGAAGTTACATCGTTCTTGCTTTAGCATCTT
>NZ_JAFCXE010000037.1:0-32021 GCF_049897905.1 Pararhizobium sp. PWRC1-1
GATAGCGATTCTTGCAGTCGCCGCCGTCGCCAATCCGAGAAAATGGCGCCGCGCGAGATTACGCTGATTTTGCAGGTCGTTGCCTGTCATGTCCTCTCCTTCCCGGCGTCGAGCCGGCTTAAAATACAGACGAGGATTTTGCACCAGATTGGGCTAACTGGAAATCGCCCTATTAGCGCATCCATGTAACTCAAAGGGAGTATTAGGGAGTAGTGCCGGCGCGCGCTCCCGGCAGTTTCGTTGCCCACAAAAGTGCCCGGTAATGGGCAAGTGCGCATTCTAGAGCTAGGGATGAAATCAGGGGACCCTAGGTGTTTAGCGCCGGCATTTTGATGGTGCATTATTCGACTAGAAATGGAGGGATGCGCCTTGGGGCAGACTTTACACGGGAGCGCCAGCACGAGAGAGGCGGTCCGTTGGCACCGATGCCAATATCAGACCGGATGTAAGTTGGTGGCGCTTGCGTCCGGGTGAGGCCAAAACAACTCAGCGGCACGGCGGGTTAGGCCTCTAGCGCGGCGATGGACGATCGGGCGATAACGCCGACGTTCATCTTTCATCGGCTGTGATCTCTCGTCCAGTATTTCGAGTTGCGTATACCGATCGTATCACGCCTTTGGAATTTTAACCCTTTTTCTGCTGTTCATCGAACAGCGGGCGTGTCTGGTAGTTCACACGTCTGGAATCTTATCCTTTCACGAGGCGCGCTTATAAGGCCTGGGCTAAGTGGGGCGAACCAGCAGCAATCTGGCGCGGTTCCACTACGGGCGGGCCACAAAGGACGTATTACGCAGGCTTCCGACGACCATCACATCCGATAGAGTGCGCCTCTAACCCTGTATTAGACAGCCTTCCGGTCCCTTGACGGAAGACAAACCCATTTCTTTCGGAAGAAGATCGGAAACGCCGAGGCTCGGAGCTGATGCCCGCAAGGCGCGGAGATCAGAAACGTGTTCGTGAGAAACCGAGCAGAACGAGGCGGACGAGGAAAGCTGACAGCTGAACACACTGCCGACGACCAGACCTTCGCTCTCGAACCGCTCTTCATTCCCAAACTTGCCCTTGTCACAATCGGGGCCTATATTGTCTCTACAAAGTCCCTTGCGCTGTTGACCACGGATGTACTGGCAGCAGCGCGAGGCGACGATCGGGGTCGGCGCTTCGCTCGGCCTTTTTTCTTTGAGCCTTCGCGCTTTGGCACGGACTATCTGTCCTTCCTTAGTTGAGTTTTTGATCGCAGCGGTTCGCTCGCTCGCTTAGAGCGCTGATCATTCCTCGAGAAAAGGCTTGATCGACTTTTCTCGAGGACATTCGACACAACTAATTCTCCCTCGCTCCTCGAAAACATCCCGCTCCTATTGCCTGGATGCTACCGCCGGCCTCTAACATTGGGTAAAAAGCCGCGCTGTTTCGTTCTCCCTACTGCCTGTGACCGCGGTGTGAGGTACCAATTCATTAGATCAGCTGCTCTCGCTTTCCTGAGAAAGGAAGACGTAATACTGTCCATCGAAGATTACGCCAAATCAATGCTTGCTGAGGTGACAGGGCCTGAAGGACAAGCAACCAACGGATAGTGTCGATGACGACGGGAGCTGGGCCAACGAAAAACGCAAGGCTGAGCCCGAACAAGCCAAAGCCGAACGAGCCGATCCAGAGGAGGTCCAGTGTCCTGGTATTTCAATGGTAATGGTGGCCTTTGACGGCTCGGCAATTTTTGTACGAGACTCGGGCAGGAATGGCTACAAAATGGAAGGCGCAATCGGCTGATGAAGGTGGCACGTATTGATGGACGCGGCACTGACGCCCGCTATTCTCTCTCTTCCATCCCGAAGGCGTGGTTGATCGGCGCCACAGCTTCTCACCGTGATGTCTTCATGACGCAACTAGGTGTTGGCCTCAATAGTCGTGTCGATCTCTCCGGGCGTTGATGCGGATATGATGGCGCGCGAGTTCGAGGTCGAGTTGCTGATCCATTTGCCACCTGCCCCGCTTTGGTCGGCGTGTCTTCGGTCTCACCCGAGGTCGTAAACGTTCTCGTTCCGTTGATCGAGGATACGACCATGATCGAACCTCCCCTTCATGCCTTCAGAGGGGCGATCGTCAGAAAAGTTCCGAAGGGCTGGCGGAGAAGGCCGAGAATCCCGAAGGAGATGTTGGCGTATCACCAATTCTTTACCAATTGTCTGCCGCCGGGATTCCTGATCTTGGAGATGTCCTTCGCTGTAAAACCAGGACGAACGACCTAACTGAGCCCGGCGTTTACAATGCGAGCCAGCAATTTCAGCTAACCCGAGAAGACAAAAGAGGAAGTATCCGACCAAATTTGCGCTCGCCGAAGCCCCTCTGGGTCGCTGGTCGCGCCCGCCGATGGCCCAACCATAGGAACCAACGACCTAGCTGTGCGTTTTGACTGGTTCAGTAAGAAAGGAACCCATCATGAATGGCATAGTCTATATCGTCGGACTCGTCGTCATTGTCATCGCAGTTTTGTCGTTCTTCGGCCTTCGTTGAGCCAGCGCAGGGCAGGCGGTATCTCGACAGGATGAGTTATATGAAAACACCTCTTCCAACGGACATATACGTTGGCGCCAGAATACGATTGCAACGCAAGCGCCTTCAGATAACCCAGGCCGGCCTTGGCGAACGGCTTGGCATAACGTTCCAACAGATACAGAAATACGAAAATGGCACAAACCGGGTCGGCCCCAGCAGGATTCACCGGATAAGCGAAATCTTCCAGGTTCCGGTATCCTTCTTCTTTCCAGACGGGGGTCAAAGGGAGAGCGTGGGAAAATCTGACGAATTATCCTTGTTTCTCCAGACATTCGAGGGGCGGGAGCTTAATCACGCCTTTCGGCGAATTCGAGATTCGAAGGTAAGAAGAGCACTGGTTGCCTTGGCGAAGTCGATGGCTGACAAAAAAATACAGTTTCATGGTGGTAGCGAGGGCAAGTGAGCAACAAGACCCGATAGCCAGCGGCTCAACTCTTGAGAGGGTTTGATGCCAGTTAGCATGGAGCTTCTACGCCTCGCGCCAGTTCAGATCGTTTCGCGGCGAAGCCGTTTCGGCTAATTGTCGGGAAACCACATTTTTCGCACCGGAACGCGTGACATTGACGCATGTCAGTGCGCGCGCTCTAGTTTTAACATTCGGCGCCGAAAGGGTTAAAGGTCCAACTTAGACCCATTCTCTATAGTTCATGTTTATCTCCTCATGGCATCAATTGTCCGCCGTTCACCTCGATAACCTGCCCGGTGATGTATCCGGACATAGCCTCCGAGGCGAGGAAGAGGAACGCGCCGACGCACTCCTCCGGCGTCCCCTCCCGTCCCATGGGGATGGTCGTTCGCTGGGCGGCCATGACTTCCGCCGACGTATACCGGTCGTGGAATGGTGTCTGGATCAGTCCAGGAGCGACAGCATTCACCCGGATTTTGTCCTTGACGAATTCTTTGGCCTGCCCTCGGGTCAGACTGCTGACGAAGGCTTTGGCCGCTGCGTAAAGGACGGCTCCGCCGCCACCGCCATTTCTTGCTGCGATCGACGTCGTGTTGATGATGAACCCACCCCCGGACGCGACGATATGGCTGTGGGCTGCGACGCTTGCCTCCCAGAGTGACTTCGCATTCAGGTCCAAGACGCGGTCGAAATGCTCGGAAGTGGCTTCCGTGGTCGGCACTCTTCCCAACATTCCGCCCGCATTGTTGATGATGCCGTCAAGTCCCCCGAGGAGACGTGACGCCTCCTCGACGACCTTAACGCCGATACCTGGAGCACCCAGATCCCCCTGAACAAGCACCGTATTTTCAGGGTGCTGAGCCTGAAGATCTGCGGCGGCGTCGCGACTTT
This sequence comes from Pararhizobium sp. PWRC1-1, assembly GCF_049897905.1. NCBI lineage: Bacteria > Pseudomonadati > Pseudomonadota > Alphaproteobacteria > Hyphomicrobiales > Rhizobiaceae > Pararhizobium > Pararhizobium sp. PWRC1-1. The sequence goes on from NZ_JAFCXE010000037.1 coordinate 3,851, forward strand.
CGTTGAAGTGAATGGCGACGCGAGCACCTTGCGCGGCAAATGCGGACACGACCGCGGCACCAATTCCCGTCGAACCTCCTGTTATGAGGATACGCTTGCCTTTGAGGTCGGCAAACACAAAGCCATTGAACATCTTACTTCCTCCTAAACGGTCTCGTGCCTTGTAATAGCAATTACTGGGCTCAAAGCCGCATGTTTTATGATGAACATGATTAATTCTAGCCAGGAACGCTGGCCGGCAAGCGAACGCGCGGTTGCGGACGGCTTGCGCGCGATCCGGTGGGGATGGAAGCCCTCAGCGAGGCCCAACAGCTCGACGCCTATCTCGATCTTTGGCCGGACGTGCAAGTGCCCACGGGCCTGGTCCGCCGGACGACTGCATTGGCGACGCATATAAGCAACATCCTGATGATTGGTTGGAGGCTCTCGTGGATCGGGGCCGGGCTTGCGGCAGCGATGAGTGGCCTTGCAGCCGGCAGCGTGGCGGCATCGATGTTTTTGCCCGCAGACACTTACTATACCGGTACCACGATCTTCGGCGACATCGCGGACTTCGAAGAGTGACCGACATGAGCACGATCCGCCTTTACCTCATGCTGTCTGTCTTCCTTAACATCTTCCTGCTTGCGACCGTCGCAGCCGGGGCCCTTTGGTTGAACGGGGAACACCGCATGATATTTGCCGGGGCGCTTCGCGTCGCTGGATCGGAACTACCCGCCGAAGCGCGCTTGGCCTTCCGGGCAGCACTTCGGGAAGCCAGGAAGAACAAAGGCGAGAGGCTCGTGGAAGCACGCCAAGACCGCCTGGAAGCAGCGCGACTCCTTCGCGAGCCTGCCGTCGATCAGGCAGCCATAATCGAGGCTCTGGCAAAAGCACGTGCTGCAGATGCCATCGTGCGCGCCGCGGTCGAGGAAAGAGCTGTTTCCTTTGCGTCGACACTGTCACCAGAACAAAGGTCGAAACTTGCCGATGCTATCGAACAGCGAGCCAGGAGGCGCACCGAGGCCACACCGTAAGTCGCGCGGTTTAAACGCATGTGTATCCCCGCACCGTCGACGGTGTTGAATCGCGCTTGCCCGTTATATGCAGATCCGTCGGACAAAGATATTCCAAACAATATTAGGCCGGGCTGCGAGCGAGGGTGCAATGAAGCCTGGCATAGTCGCCGAGGCCAAAGAACGTTCCGCTTTCGCCAGGGCGGGCTTCAGCTTCCATATCGGCAGGACGGTTTTCGAGATGTCACCCGCAGAAGCCGAAGAAGCCCTCTCTAGAATTTGCCAATCTAGCTTCATGCACTCAGGAACGTTTGAAGGGCGGGGTCGTCGTCCGCCGGATTGTAGAAAAGCGCGAGCGTCAGGCTTCGCGCGATCCGCTCCGCTGTCGCCATGAACCAAGCCTTGGCTTCGTCGTTTGGGGCAACCTCGTCAAGCGTCGCAGCAAACAACTCCAGCCATTTTGGGAAGAGATCTGGCGTCATATTGGCAACGCCGAGATGCGCCTGGACCGGCTTGCCGCCGTATGCGCCGCTGCGAAACGCAACGGCGGACCAAAAACTCTTCATCTTCTCCATGTGCTCCGGCCAGCGGCCCGCAAGTCTTGCGTCGAAGACAGGACCGAGGTCCGGATGCGCCAACACCCGACCGTAAAAGGTCTCGACCAGGGTGCTGATGAAGGTCTCGTCGACACCGATCGTTCTCATTTCAGCTTCCGCGCGTTCGCGGATCACCGCAACATGCGCTGAGCGGCCATGCAATTCGTTGTTCATCTTAAAATCCCGGTTCCGGCGACCTGTTATTCACCGCATATAGAGATCGCGAACGCCTGACCCAAGGGCCAACAGGCAGCTGGGGCTTCTGTCCCACCGGTCAATCGACAAACGAAGGGAAGAGACTGTTTCCGAAAGCCAGCGGCTCAGCAGTCGGCCAGTGCTTGCCTGACACTTGAAATTACTCGGCAACTGCCTTCGCCTGCAACCTTATGTACGGAACAGCGGTTATCGGTCGGCCGGTCCTTCAAAAGAAGTTCGACTTGTAATCGATTACAACGACTGGCCCTGTCGGCATTGTTGATCATGACCCCTGCTAAAGCGTAATTTTTTAGTCGCCGACGGCAGAGGCTCGGTTTCCCATTGTTCTACGACCGCAAAAATCGCGGCGCTAATACAAGGGAATAAACACTCTCCTCAAAACGAGAGGAAACCTGGACTCGGGTCATGCCCCCCTCGCGAAGCCATCATCCCGGCCCTTGCAAAGCGCCTCCTTTGCCTCCACTGGCAAAGGTTGACTCTCAACGCCATTCGCTTTATTTAACAATTATGTTAATTAACGGATCCGTTAAATGCCGCCTGCCACCGACCCCTTAAGTCAAACGCTCGCGGCCCTTGCCGATCCGACCCGGCGGGCCATCCTCGCTCGGCTCGCGCAAGGCGAGGCCAATGTCAACGAGCTGGCCGACCCGTTCGCCATCAGCCTGCCGGCAATTTCCCGCCACCTCAAAGTGCTCGAAACCGCCGGCCTCGTCTCCCGTAGCCGCACCGCCCAATGGCGCCCGGTCAAGCTAGAGGGCGCGCCCCTGAAGGACCTCGCCACCTGGGTCGAGCATTATCGCCAATTCTGGGACCAGAGCTTCGACAAGATGGACGCCCTCCTCAAAGACCTCACTAAAGGAGACCCCAATGCTCGCAAGAATTGATACTATTGCCGATACAGAGCTGGTGATCGACCGCAGCTTTAACGCGCCTGTGGCTCTCGTCTTCCGCCTGTGGAGCGATAGCGACCTGCTCAAGCGCTGGTTCGGCCCAAAGGATTTCACCTGCCCCAGCTTCACCGTCGATTTCCGTGTCGGCGGCAAGTATCGCGGCCTGATCGCCTCGTCCCAATATGGCGACAGTTGGTTCGGTGGTACCTTCAAGAACATCGTGCCCAATCAGCAGATCGTCATGACTTTCGCCTGGGACGAGGGCTCAGGCCTCACAGATCTGACCGACATCACCATCACGTTCGATGAGGACGGGGGTGTCACCACGCAGCGCTTTCACCAGGCGCCGTTCATCTCCGTAGCGGACCGTGACAGCCATGTTGGCGGCTGGACGGAATGTCTCGACAAGCAGCTCGTCTATCTTGGCGACCACCGCAACTAAACCGCCGCAAGGATCATCACCATGCGCAAGCTCATCGTTTCCACTCTGATTTCCCTCGACGGTTTTTGTGCGGGCGAAGATGGCAATCCCGGCGTTTTGCCAATGGATATGGCCTTCGACACTTACAATCTCGAACGCATGCAGTCGGCCGATCACCTGCTCTTCGGGGCAACCACCTTCAACATGTTCCGCAGCTTCTGGCCCAGAGTGCAGGACAATGAGGAAGAGCCGGAAACGCTGCGGGAGATTTCCCGGCTCAACAACACCCTGCCAAAGATCGTGGTGTCCGACAGCCTGCCTCCTATCATTGCCGGCGACTGGAACGATACCGAAGTGGTGCGCCGCGCCGCAGTGAAGGATCGTATTGCGGCGCTTAAGGAGGACGAAGGCCGCGATATTCTGGTGTTCGGCAGCCATGTCTTATGGAATCATCTGCTCGCTGTCGGGCTCGTTGACGAGATCTATGTGCTAGTGGGCAGCCTGCTGCTCGGCACCGGCGTACCGGCCTTCGAAAAATCGAGCCAGGCTGGCCTGCAGCGCCTCGATACGCGCATCATCGAGGGCTCCGACACGGTTCTGCTGCGCTATGGCGTCACGCAGCCGCGGCTTGAGGGATCAATGTGAGACTACTTCGGAGGAAAAACGAGATGACCGAGACAATCTTCCCCAACGCTACCATGGCCCGTCTCGACGTGCTCGCTGGAACCTGGTCTACCCGCATCACCATGCTCGACGATATTGGTGCCGAGGCCGAGGTGTTCACGGCCACCGACCTCTATCGCTGGATGCCGGGCAGCCATTTCCTAGCCCACGACGTCGAGGCCCATATGGGTGGCGAGCCCGTCCGTTCAATGGAAATCATCGGTATTGCCGCCGATGGGGAAAGCTATGTCAGCCGCAACTACGACAATGCTGGTCAGGTCAGCGATTACACAGCAGCGCTGGATGGGCGGCATTGGCGCATCGACGGCGCGGCGGAGCGCTTCCGTGGCGACATCGCGGCCGATGGCAACACTCTCACCGGTCTCTGGCAACGCTGCGGCGCCGATCGGTGGATCGATTGGATGCGAGTCACGCTGACGCGACGCGGCTGAACGGAGCGACACATGGCGGATAGCTGATTGTGAGCCTTTGGTTCGCGTCACCCTCCGCAGTGATAGAGCGGCTTCATCTTGGAGCTGACAGCCACCGCCGCCTGAAGGCGGTAGTGGATTTTGTGCTTATAGTGTGCGCCTTGATGAGTTTTGAACCGACAAACTGTTTGAGCGATCCTGCTGTAAACTCAACAGTTCAGAGGAAGCGCCAACCGTTACAGCAAAGATCCCAGGAACATCCTCGACACCTTCAATTGAGCAGCAAGGCCCCGTTCAGATCGCTATGGTCTACGCCGTAGCAAAGACCTGAGTCTCATTGCATTCGACCTCCGCCATCGCGCCGAACGTCTCCTTCAGCACCTCCCCCAGCCTCTCGACCACCACCTCACCTTCCGGAAACCTACCGTCGGCGAGCATCATCTCGATCTGCTGGCAGATCGCGATCGCGCGAGCAGCTCCGCTGCTTGAGCAATTCGACTTCAAGGCGTGGACCAGTCGCTTATCGTCTTCGCTCCGCGCATTGATCTCCGCCGCCGCAATCTCGTAGGCCGAAAACGCGGTGCCGAGGAACAGGCCGAAGACTTTCGCACGAATATCGGTTCCGGTGCTCGACCGGAGGGCTGCGAACATCTCCAGCGTGTCGGGTGAGAGTACTGGATGTTCGGCGATCCCAACGATTTCGGAACCCTGCACGACCTCATCAGAGGCAACGGTCGCGCCTACAACATCGAGATTACGGAAAACCTGCAGCAGCTGGGCGATATTGAACGGCTTGGCCAGATAACCGTCCATCCCGGCCTCCTTCCAACGTTCGGCATCCTTGCCCATGACATGCCCGGTCAGCGCGAGGCCCGTGCAGCCAAACTTGCGAGTGATGCTGGCATCGGCCTGGGAAAATTTGGTGAAGATGCGGCCTATGTTATCCTCGGCAATGCCGACGCCGGTATCCTCGACGACGAGGCGGAACTGGCCCGGCTGTTCAGGAGCGGCGTCAACCGAGATCGTCACACCCCCTGTTTCGGTGAATTTGAGGCCGTTGTTGACGAGGTTGCTGACGATCTGCGTCAAGCGGACAGGATCACCGACAACCTTGGTGGGGACGGCGGGCGAAATATGAATCGCCATGGTCGCGAGGAATGTCGACTTGGCCTGGTTGGCGGAATCCGTCTCCTCCTTTGCCAGCCGCAGTTCCGCGGTACGCTGCTCAACCGTGTCCTCCAGCGTCTCGCTGTGCCGACGCAGCAGCCTGTCGCACGCGTCGATATGGCCGAACATTTCGTGCAATGTGGTCGGATCGATCGAGATGCATGCCGAGGTCGCGGGCCTGTGGAAACGCTATCTCACCGCTTTTGCCTATTCCGGCTTGCTTGGCCTGGTGCTGGTCATCGTCACCTCGATGCTGGCGCGAGCTCACGTGTCGCGCGTGGTCCGCCCCTTGGGCTCGCTGGCCGAAGAATTCCTGGACATCGGCACCCGATCGGACCTGACGCGGCGCCTGCAGAAGGTACGCGATGACGAGGTCGGTGTGCTGGTTGAGGCGTTCAACCACGGCAACATGAAATCGTATCTGCTTGCCCTTTTCCGGTGTCTGAACGTATTTCTGGAATGCCGCGCAGGCGACATTGCGATGATGTCGGCCATTATTGCCCCGGTTTTCATCGGGCTTGCCGGAGCCGCGGTCGATTTCAACTCGCTGATGACCCACAAAACCAACTTCAGGACATCGCTGATGCGACAGCATTGGCGTCGGCGAAAGAGGCATCACTGAACGGTTGGTCGAAGAACGCAGCAGTATCCATCGTGAAAGGCTTCCTCGAAGCGCACAAGAATTCGGGTGAAGGCACCGTGATGATCGCCTTCGCCTCTGGCGGCCGGGGGCATAGCGGGATTGCCGGGCTGCGCCGCGAACAGTTGAGCGTCGAGCCGCCGATTGAGGTGGCGGACGGCCCTCCTCTGCCCTCACTCGCCATCCATCTCGGCCGGCCGAAAACCACGACCGGCGAACAGGACATCAGTCGGCGGCTGTGGTGTGGCGCATGGTTGGTGGCCTCGATTTGAACAACGCCGATGGAACTTCCGATTCCGATAACCGTTGAATGAATGCAATCGACGGAAGGAGACGAACATGTCGGACAACAAGGAAAAGCAAGGCCAGGACCGCAAACTAGTTGCCGGTGGCGAGAAGTACGAAGTCAGCTATTTCGCGAAGAAGCACGGACTGGAGCTGAAAGACGCGCGGCGAATTATCGATGCGCATGGGCCAGATCGTGACGCAGCCGACAAAGCCGCGCAACGGTTCAAGCACTAGGGCTAGAAAGTCGATCAGTCACTCCCCATATATCAATGAGATGGCTGCGCGGCCGATTGGCCCTCTATATCGCGCCCTCGTATTTCACGGAGACTGACATGACTGAGCACGCCCAGGCGGCGACGCCTATCAAAGACGTAATCACGTTTGCGAAAAAGCATCGCATTCAAGTCGACGATGCCCAGAAAATCCTCGACGAATATGGGGAAGATCGCAAAAACGCCGATAAGGCAGCACGCAGGATCGCTGCTTAACAAAAGCGGCCGCTCGACTTCCTTAGAAGGAGCGGCCGCACGTTTACCAGTCGCCGTACGAGACGGCGTCAAGTAATAGGTAAAAACTAATTATTCTAAATTAGCTGATTTGCAGTAATATTCGATCATTGGCCTCGTGGAGGAGATCATGATCGAACGACCGGATCCGAACGACATCAACCCGGGTGATGCGTATAGAGTTTGGAGCGTTACCCAGTTTAGTGCCCGCTATCGATTGGACGAACAGGAGCAGCAGAGATTGCTCCAACTCTTCGGCCCCTTCGCGACCACTTGCGAGCTGCTGTACAACGCGAGGTGCGAGGCTCGGTGACCGAGACTACAGATTGGTAAAGGGACTGTCATGGCAAGGCCTCGACTTTATGCGTGCCGATCCTCCCCAGCGTGGCCGTTCACGAGAAACCTTCTGGCGCGAATGGGTCGCTAAGTACCGACAAGGACCGACCTCTGCGGGAATACTCCGGTGCAGGGGCCGCTATTTGATTGCCGTGGGCCTGGCCGCCTAACGCGGCTCTGCTACCTGATGCGGAATGCCGCGACTGTGATTTGTTGGCGAGCGGACCGGCGAAGGTCACAGCTCTTCGAGCACCTGAGGAAGGCCCGTATACGATGCGCGCCCATGCGCCCCTCAAGCCGAGCACCGTAGATTCGAATGTCGCCATACCATTCGATATCGAACTCGGCGATCGTTCGAAGAGTCCCACCCCCGTTTCTGGAGGCGGGTTTCAGATCAAGAACTTTCTTTGCTTTTTTCCACGCAGGGGTTGGGTGTTTTCGATGCGTGAAAGACCAACAGCATTGCAGAGTTCAACAAACGCCCGCTGACCTTCAGCATGCCTCTTGAAGTTGAGCGATTCAAGATCCGATCACCGATGGGGCTGCCTGCGACCCTCTGGACCTAGTGACGTTTAATCGTATGGCTACGTCCCGTATGGTCCACAAGAGACTATTTCGAGGGTGCGACCGGAATCTACTGGTCCGCAATCGACCGTACGAAGTCAGGGGCCTCGCCACGCCAGAAACTTCAATCTTTTTTCTTTCCGGGACAGCGACTTATGAAGGCATGTCCGTTGGTCACACGTGGCTGAGAAAATCTTCCGTCGACGAGATTTCCAGCTGTACAGAGAAACGGTCACCCAACAACTCGAGTGAAGCGTCGTGGGTATCATCAGCGCCGCTACACACGGCATCCTTCAAGAGGATAACACGATAGCCAAGGTCTACGGCTCCGAGAGCTCCAGCACACATACGCCCGTTTCTCCGCCCGAAATCGCTAGCATCTCCACCCCTTCCCCCGCCAGCACACGATGAAGGCTCGCCGGAGATCCAGGGCGAATTGTCAAATATCCTCGCCGGCGGGACCAAGGGCCTTTAATGACGGAACGAGGTCAACATTCCGAGCCGATTGACACCTCTTTCGCCGCATCGAAATCTGCGATGACCCCAAGGGCTACCGAAATTGCCTGCTGTTCTTCCATTTGCGATCCAGTTTGCTGCGGCATTTGTTTATCCCCGATCGACCGGAGGTTTAGGACAGCAGGGGATGCTCCTTCTTCCAATCCCGATGGAGGCCCCGATTTTCCACGAGGGCAATCCGTGACAGGGGAGGATGGATGCAAGGATGAGGGTTCTTTTCAAGGGGAGCACTCCGTTGTGGGTCGGAGCTGACAAACCATAGCGACGCCAAGCGGTTGGGATCAGTGCCTTCACCTTCACGGACGTCACCATCGTTTTAGTTCGGCCGATGTCTTCTGATGATCTGTCAGCATTATTTGCGCGAACGCCATAGACTTTCGTCCGACCGTTCCAGGGCCAGCGCTGGACTCATTGATTCCCACTTTTCGCAGTATGACTTCCACATCCCCGTCGCGTCCCGCGCCTTCGCTGGTGGGACGAAGCGCGTCAAGATCGTTCCTTTCGGGGTGGCGGGCCGTCAACTCGATGATGGCGGGCGACATATCGGCCAGCCACGGGCCGTGCCACGGCGTCTGCTCGGCGAACATCGCCTGCATGTCAATGCACAGATGGATCCAATTGCCCATTGGACTATACGGACGAGCCTGGCGTGGAGGTCGCATCGCCGAAACCCGACACTGCGGGAAGGTGCAACTTGAGGCCTTCAACCCCCGCTCCACCGTCGTCTTCGTCCTTGGACCGCTCCCACTCGTCCTGAGCCGGATCGCGATCGTCCGCAAATGTCGTTAGCTGGACCATCAGCGCTTTCGCATGATCGACGGCAGAATCACTATCGAGGTCGTCGTTTGCCGCCATTTTGACGGAGACCATTTCGCCTCCCTCACCCCGGAATTCGACCGTGATGAGACCCGCGTTCAAGTCGCCTACGTGCGTATCGATGAGTTGCATTTTGATCTCCTCTGTGGCCCATAACCAGCGTCGCTGGCCATTGTTCCCGCATATTCAGAACAGAAAGCGCTGACCGCACTGACGCAGGTCGTTGACCGGTCCATGAAATCCTCAACCGTCGCTACATTGAGCTGTATGGAGAACTGATCTCTCAGCAGTTTAACGTCGCATGATGCGTTTCGTCCGCCAAACTGATTCGCGTGTGTCTACGGGTATGTTGCCCACCGCCAGCACTCCGGTGTTGACCTCGCCCATAAAGTCGCAGCTCGCTTTCCGAAGGCCGGCACCATCGTCGCGTCAGAGCGCGTCAGACCGGATGACATCGATCTTCCGCCTTCCGCCGAGTTTCTGTTTAAGCCATACGACCTTGATGTCATCGCGACGCGGTTCAAAGCCCTGTCGTGACTGCTCGCGCTGGTTATGCCGACAGTCGGGTTCCGTCGAGCCGCATTTTTACGATCAGGCCCTCCTTAGACCAGTCGTGTTCCAGTCCTCCGCCTAGATGTCCAGCCAGCGTTCGGTGAAGCAGTTTGCTTCCGTAGCCCCCTGGACCATCGGGCTTCTTTACCTCTGGTCCGCCGCGCTCCGTCCATTGGATCTCCACATCGTCACCGTTGAGGGCTCCAGAAACGTCGAGCGTGCCTTCCGGCGTCGACAACGCGCCGTATTTCAGGGCATTTGTTGCCAGTTCGTGGATGACCAGCGCCAGTCCAGTCGCGGCCGTCTCGCCAACGCCCAACCGTGGAACCGCGACCCTAACCCGTCCAGCGAAAGCTCCCTCATCGTCATACGGTGCCAACAGCACGGTAATGATGTCGCCGAGCAGCGCCGCACTGCCCTGCCCGTTTGGCAGCGGCCGCACGAGATCATGGGCGCGCCCAAGAGCAGTCAAACGACCAGTAAGCTGTTTCGTCATGATCTCGACCGAACCCGAAAACCGCGAGGTGATCTGCGTCAGACCTGACGCGATCGCCAGAAGGTTCTTCACCCGATGGCTCATTTCGCCCGCGAGAAGTTCGTGGCTCTCCTCGGCGTTTTTCCGGCCGGTCACGTCCAGGAAAATTCCGGTCATCTTCCGATCGTTGATGCCCGCATCGTTTCCGCGACCGCGTGCGGAGATCCAGCGGACATCCGTGCCAACGACGATGCGGAAGTCGACCTCGTAGGGGCCGACCACACCTCTTGTGGCCGTGAACGCCGCGCGTACTCTGTCCCGGTCGGCCGGGTGGATGTTGTCGGAGAGCCGCTCAAAAGTGAGAGGTTGCTCACTCGTGACACCCCATAATGCGTAGCCATGACTATCCATGAGGAGGGCATCGGTATCAACCTGCCAGGACCACAGTGCCACACCTGCCGCCTCGAGCGCGCCGCGGAGTTCGTCGGGCGACCAGTCGGAATGATTAAGGCTATGGTCCTGCGTCATGATCAAACTCTCTTGCGGGTCTTGATTGTCGGCATCGTTGAGGCGCTCTGTCGATCCTGCTCAGCCTTAGCGAGCCGGGCCTCACGAAGACGAAAGGTCTTTTCTTCACGCGACCTCGTCGCGTGATCCACTTCCTCCACCGCGTTGCCGCGCGCGAAGAACTGGGACTGTAGATGGCCAAACGCGACTTCGGCATGTTCGCGAGATTTAGTCTGGGACATGGATCCTCCAGTGGTGGCTAAAAACGAAAAAGGCCGGACAAAAGTCCGGCCTTCCAAAAAACTAGCTTCACGCAGTGCCAGTACATCGGTGGTCAAAGCGGAAGCAGTTCAAATTAAGCAGCCTGGAGATTGCAGGCCGACATTTTGCCAGACTTGTTGTCGCGCTCCATGTCGTAAACGAGCTTCTGGCCCTCTACGATTTCGCGCATGCCAGCGCGTTCGACGGCAGAGATGTGGACGAACGCGTCAGCGCCGCCGTTATCAGGCTGAATGAAGCCGAAGCCTTTGGTAGAATTGAACCATTTTACTGTGCCTGTGGTCATGACGAACCCTTTCAAAGCAATATTAAGCGACCGCACGACCGAAGACGTACGGATGGTGGTAGCGATTGATTTTGAGAGGAAAGTTCGTTCAGGCACGGTGCTAATCGCGCGGTAACCAAAGTTCAGCAAGCAAAAGATCGATAAACCAGTGATAGGGCAATTCGAGGTGCCAGTCAACTTTTAGTTTTGATCGCGTTGATCATTCGGACAAACGTCACTGGGAAAAACTAAAGTCGACGCCGTGGAACTTCAACCATCGCCGAAGGTTGTCTTTGCTGCACCTACTGGAGAAAACGCCATGACCACGCCTCAAACGAACGCGGCACAACTGGCAGCCGACTACCTGAAACTTGGCGGCACGCGTCGCGGTAAACTCGATGACAACATCGTTGACACGAGGCAATGGGACGACGAGCCCGAGGAGGCGGCAAAATTTTGGAATGAGCAAGTTCAATCGCTGCCGGACGAACGGCGGCGCGAGGTGGAAACCAATTTGCCGACAATGCATTCCGACTAGTGTTATCGGCAAGAGCGTCGCCGCAGGCCAGTCCCGACATGCCAACTGATCTGTTGCTTGCGGTATATTCGTCTCTACCCAACGCAGCACTACCTGGTGCTCGCGCTGTCATTTGGCTTTCCGCCATAAACCAAGGCCCTAAGATGAGAAGCCTTTCCGACACCGTCGAACGCCTCAAGCGCTATCGTCCACGCCCTGATGCCACACACGACGAAGGCAGGTTGTGCAAACTGGAAGGTTTTGGGAAGAACCCGGGCGAATTGACGGGATGGTACCACGTCCCTCACGGCCTCCTATCGCCGGCTCTCGTCGTCGTGCTGCACGGTTGTACGCAGACCGCTGCGAGTTATGACGAGGGATCAGGATGGTCGAGATTGGCAGACGACTCCGGGTTCGCCGTCCTCTTTCCCGAGCAGGCCAGGCAAAACAATCGGAATCTTTGCTTCAACTGGTTCTATGGCAGCGACGTCGATCGCGAACACGGTGAGGTCAAATCTATCCGCGAAATGATAGCGACGCTGGTCGCCTTTCAAGGTATCGATTCAATGCGCGTCTACGTCACGGGGCTATCAGCAGGTGGCGCGATGGCAAACGCGATGCTGGCGGTCTATCCGGAAGTGTTTGCTGGCGGCGCGATTATTGCGGGCCTGACGTACGGTGCAGCCGCAACGATCCCGCAGGCATTCGACCGAATGCGAGGATATGGCCTATCGTCGCCGGACATCTCCCAGGAAAAGCTCCGTGCGGCGTCTTCCCACTCCGGGCCTTGGCCCTCCATTTCCGTGTGGCAAGGTACTGCGGACAGGACTGTTGACGAGGTGAATGCAAAGGCGATCGTTGAACAGTGGAGTGCGGTGCATAACGTTCCCGTTGAGCCGGCAAGGCATACAAACGTTGACGGCCATGATCATTTGATCTGGTCAGACGGGCGGGGACGCGAGATGATCGAACTTCACCGCATCAAAGACATGGGACACGGTACGCCGCTCGATACTGCCGGCGGCTATGGCAGAGCTGGACCGTTCCTGCTTGATATCGGAATCTCATCCACTAAACATATTGCTCGTGGTTGGGGACTAATGGCCCCGTAAATATCCGGACGCGATCTCCCACTTAACAAGTGTGCGAAGTATAGAAGTCCTGTCCGGTGCTGAGCGCCGCCGTCGCTGGTCGACGGTGGACAAGCTTTGCATCATCCAAGAGACATACGCGACGGAGGGCATATCCGGTCGAGTAGCTGCTCATCAGGTAAGTAGCCGAGCGCTCCTGTCTCTCGCGCTTTTAAGCTTTCAAGGATGCCATCAACGAGCCTGCCGTTCCTACCGCCCCCCTGCAATGCGGCCAACGCGAAGGCCAATATCTCTTCCGGATCGTCGGACGTGGTTGCCCGAACCGGGGTCGGAAGCATGGCGTTGACCTCTGGAAGGTCGAGCGTGGCCAGACGCATTGCCGTCATCCGGTTTGCTCCGGCGTAAAGAAGCCGCGTCTAGGTTAGCCGATAAACGCGACACGATTTTCAGCTACGGATTCCGCGAAATCCCAATTTTGGCAAAGCGATTGCACGATCAAACATCAACGATGGCTCGATCAATGACGAGCAGGTGGTCGACGGCGCCTCGCGTCGCGCGTGAGGTGGACCCAATTCTCGATTATAGCGGCCTGAGGCAACCTGGGATCGCTCGGACGGCGGCCGAGCTGCGGCTCACGACCGGCAAATTCACAATCTTCTCGCCGGCTAGCGGCCAATCGGACGGAACAACGTTGCTGCCGCGCACCGCCGAAACCCGGCGCAAGCGGCTGCAGAAAGCGATCGGGGAAGTCATCTGCAGGACGATAAGCGCATCGCCTCGCGTCCACCAAAGTACCGCCTCCGTTGGACTGAGTTTGCCAAAACAGTCTTCCCCGCAGATCCCCCCGGCTTGCCTCTGATCTTTGAAATCCTTGCAACCCGATGTTCCGTGTCGTAAACGGCGATACGACGATAGTGGAGCGCAACAATGTATGATTCCGGCATAGGGCACCGCCCCTCACCCCGCGAACGGTTTCTTGAAGCCATCGTCCAGAGTGCCATTGACTACGCCATAATCTCCACGGATCTCGACGGACTTGTGACGAGCTGGAACGAGGGCGCTTGCCGGATCCTCGGGTGGACGGCGGATGAGATGATCGGGCGGCCCGCGACATTGTTTTTCACCTTGGACGACCGGGAACGTGGCATCCCACAAAAGGAGATGACCGCCGCTCTCGATAAAGGCCGCGGCAACGATGAGCGATGGCACCTCCGCAAGGACGACACGCAATTCTGGGCTTCCGGCGAAATTATGGTGCTGCGCGACGAAGACGACATTGTCGTCGGCTTCATCAAGATCCTGCGAGACCGCACGGAACAACGGGAACAGGCGGACAGGCAGCGCCTGTTGATGCATGAACTTGGCCACCGGATGAAGAACACGTTGTCGGTAGTCCAGTCCATCGCCACGCAATCCCTCAGGAATGCCCGCTCCCTCGAAGAAGCCGGACAAACCTTGACCGCCCGCATTGCAGCCTACTCGAAGGCGCACGATCTACTCCTCCAGAAGGATTGGGTGAGCGCTACGCTGGCCGACATCGTAAACGGTGCGAAGGTGAACATCGGGTTGGAAGATAGCGACCGGATCAGAGCATCCGGCCCCTCGATCCAACTTGGTCCGCAGGTCGCACTGTCGTTCTCTCTCGTCTTTCATGAGCTCCTGACGAATGCCTCCAAATATGGTGCGCTCTCCAATGATGTCGGCGTGATCGACCTTCTTTGGAGCACTGAAGAAATCGACACCGAAATCTGCCTCCTTGCTCGCTGGCAAGAATTGGGTGGCCCCACCATTGAACTCCCAAAGCGCAGCGGCTTCGGCTCCAAGCTGATCATATCCAGCCTAAGGGCCTTCGGAGAAGTCGACCTCGAATATGCCCCCGGGGGTTTGGTTCTCAGCGTAAAAATGCCCCTAGCCAAAATCGAGTTTCGGAACGAACTTTCGGAACTCTAGTGCAACACGAATACACACGTCAGAACCTGCCATTTCCTGAAACCTCTTCGATCGCGTTGCGAAGCTGATCTTCGGTATAGGGCTTTGTTAGGCGGACAAGCTCCTGCACACTGCCAGGCGGGAGGTCGGTATAGCCTGATGCCAAAACAATCGGGAGGTCGGGTTGAAACTGGCGAAGCTGCCTAGCGAGGTCGGACCCCGTCATGCCGGGCATCGAATGGTCAGTCACCACAAGATCAAAGCCACCATTCGACGTAAATAAATCGAGGGCCGCCTGGGCAGACGTAGCCTCTTTGACCTCGTGACCCAGATCTTCCAACATGAGAACGGTGTTCATCAGGATCAGCGGATCGTCATCAACCGCGAGGATCTTCAGCGAATGGCTTCTTGTCGACAGCTCGATCGGAGCTTTTGTTTCAGTGTCCGCATCCTCTATGCCGATGGCTAACGGCAGATAAAGTTCGGCCGTGGTGCCTTCGCCGACAGATGAGACGAGGTTCAGATGTCCTCCCGTCTGCGCGACCATGCCCTGGACCATGGAAAGGCCAAGGCCGGTCCCCTTGCCGACACCCTTTGTGGTGAAGAAAGGCGTAGTCGCTTTTGCGAGCGTCTCAGCATTCATTCCTTCGCCATCATCCCTCACAAAGAGACACAGATATCCGCCAGCATCCAGGGTTCCAATGTCGCCCCTTCTGATCTTCTTCTCAACCGCGCCGATGACGAGAGTACCTCCTTCCGGCATCGCATCTCGCGCATTTATGCTCAGATTCAAGATCGCGCTCACAAGCTGGTTCGGATCAGATGAGACTTTTGGTAGTTCGGCTGGAAAGTTGGTCTTGACATTGATCGGGGAACCGAGCGTCCGTTGAAGCATTTCGACCATGCCATTGACCAAATCGAGAATGTCGACGGCTCCCACGTTCAGTTCCTGCTTGCGCGAGAAAGCCAGCACTCGCTGGGTCAGCGCCGCACCGCGCTCCGCACCTGCCACGGCATTTTCGAAAAGACGTGCCGTACCAGGACTGTCCGGAATGCGTTTCTTCAATAGTTCCAGGCTACCCATGATAGCCATCAGAAGGTTGTTAAAGTCGTGGGCCATGCCTCCGGCGAGCTGGCCGATCACCTCCATTTTCTGCGACTGGAAGAGCTCTTCGCGCGCCTGTTCGAGAGCACGCTGGGCCTCTTTCTTCTCGGTGATGTCGCGGGTGATTTTCGCGTACCCGATCAACTGGCCGTCATCATCGTGGATAGCATCGATAACGACATTCGCCCAAAAACGACTCCCATCCTTGCGCACTCGCCAGCCCTCCCTCTCAAAGCGACCCGTCCGATCAGCCTCTGCCAGCGCCCTTGCGGGTAGGTTCTCGGCGAGGTCTTCGTCGGTGTAGAAACGGGAAAAATGCTGGCCAATGATCTCGTCTGGCCAATACCCTTTGATCCGCTGCGCACCCAGGTTCCAGTTTGTGATGTGGCCACCTGGGTCAAGAAGGTATATCGCATAGTCACCGACACCTTGCACCAGGGTTCGAAACTGGTGCTCGCTCATCCTTAGTTCGGCTTCGGCTGCTTTTCTCTCGGATAGATCACGCGTTATCTTTGCATACCCGAGCAGCGGTCCATCGGGACTCCTGATGGGATCGATAATCACATGGGCCCAGAAACGTGTGCCGTCCTTCCGGACCCGCCAGCCCTCATTCTCAAAGCGCCCTTCCCCCGCGGCTGTCGCCAGAGCGCGAGCCGGCAGGTTAACCGCCCGATCTTCCGGCGTGTAGAAATTCGAAAAGTGAAGGCCGACGATTTCCTGTTCGGTGTAGCCCTTTAGACGCTGGGCTCCAGAATTCCAGCTCGTGACGTTGCCGTCCGGGTCGAGCATATAAATTGCATAATCCGTGATAGCATCCACAAGCAGATGGTATTTGCCGTCCGAGGTTTGGTGATTGTCGTTCGCTGTCAATTTTGGTCTCCCCCTAACCGACAGAAACTCGCGCCACGACAAATGGTTCCCTTTTCCACGGCGTCAGCAGGGACATTGCCCGGGGCATGTGTTTCACATGCGTATCGAGCTCGTCGATGGACCGCGCTGGTCGTCCGTTCTTCCCTATGATGGGAGCAAATGAACAAAGTCTACCCACGTCAAAGACGAAGCGTCCCCCGACCGAAATTCATGTCGTCTTATTAGCTCACAATAACTGCGAAAGGTTTGTGACAGCGACAAAGTCTTTCTCGCCCTCGTCACCCAACGTCGCGCGCAGGTGCGAGTTTCGTGCGGATCCGCCGGTGATCGATGAGACATAGAAGGGGTGGGCAATGGATATCGTGTTCGGGGCTGTCCAACGCGTTCAAGAAATCATAGGAATGGCTTCGTGAAGTGCGGCAGGGGCCCGTTCGCAATGCTTACCAATGCGCGAGGGCCAGACGCAGGCGGAGATAAGGCAGGTTGGAGGTGCAGGACGATCACGACGTGCTGACCATCGAGTCTGCGCACTCCAGAGTTTCGCTGGTAACAATGGAGCTGCTCTTTGTGCGCCGCTTGCCCAAATTGGCACTGCATCGGGCCGATCAGTTTCCTGCATCTGGCGACGCGCCGCCCCCCCTCACTGCCATCTCGCCTCCATTGTCGGTGCACCTCTGCTAGCAAATGCACTTCAGACCGACAGACTCTGCCCGTTGTCTAAAAACCGGCATTGTTAATCTAGACGAAAAAAATTGCGGCCTCCAAGGCTTTCCCCGGAACCAGTTCTCATGATCACAGTTGATCAGTCGTCGTCTTGAACGACGGATAATCCACAGAGGAGAACGTAAAATGCCTAGCCAGCAATCGGGAAGCCGGGGCCAAGGCCAAGGCAGCAAAGCCGAGCAATCCGGCGAAACGTCCAAACGCGGCTTCGCGTCCATGGATGAAGACAAGCAGCGCGAGGCCGCTAAGCGCGGCGAAGCCTCCGGCGGCAACTTCAAGAATGACCCAGAGTAGGCTGCCGAAGCGGGCAAAAAGGGCGGGCAGTCCCCAAGCGGCGGTAATCGTGGCGGCAGTGTTCGTGGCGGCCGGTCGTAAAGGCATCCACACTTTGAAATATGGGCGGCCGTTTGGCCTTCCGGGGGCCAACTCGCGCTCCCATAAAGGGGTAGTTACGCCCCTTCTTCTAAAACTGACATGAGGAATTGAAAAATGAGTAGGCGAGATATTCCCTGGAGCCATCGGCTGGACGTTACGCTTCGCGCGGGGATGGACCGAACTTTTCGCAGCGTCTATGAGGCGCTGGATTTTCTGGAGAATGAATGGCCGCTGAAAAGCGGCGAGTACTACGACCGGGCTGTTTTGGCCTGTCGGCAAGCGCTGAACGGCTTAGCCCCGTCAGAAACAGCGCGTGAGGCATTTATAGCAGCGTGCCTTGAGGCAGGCATGCCGGCGCGGTGAGGCCAGCACCACTCATCGTCAGCCAGCTCACCGGCTGTCCTGGGCCCGCGTCTGACAGCAAGCCGACCCAGGTGCCGGTGCTGATGCACGAGTGGTCGCTGAGCGGATATGTCATGGAGGCCCGACCGTATTGCCCTGGGGTTGCTGCCATCTTTCTTTTGTCATCGGCACAGTCCCGCTTCCCTCGTGCCGGCTTTCGCCCGCATTGCCGCGTTACATATTTCGGCGACCTCCCGGCAAACCTTCAGAAGCCGAATGTCGCAGGGTTTGGGGCGATCGCCGCAGAGCAACCCAATTCCGCCATCCGGCACGATCATCAGAGTCATCGGATAACCGCCAAGACCGTTAAGTCGAAGCCGTTTCATAACTGACGTTTAGGCCGTTTAACAGTGCTCACGCAACAGAGCCGCTTGCCGCTCCAATAAAATCGCTGCTTCCTCAATGCTCATATGGGTCACACAGAGGTGTATTGCGCATTCCAGAAACCGCACTGATGATCGCTGGAGGTAAGCTTTCTGTTGATCATCGCAGAGCTTCTTGATGACATCATCATGGTCTTCTTCGGTGGGCATGTTGAACTCCGTCGACTAACAATTCCGATCACGTCCCTTTCAACTCGAGCGACCGTCAGACCCGAGCTCTAGTGACCCGGTTCATTACTCAAAGATCGACGGGTGAAGCACAATGGCCACCTGCCGGATTGCTCGGGCCGCCCACTAGCGCGACAACGACCTGTAAATCGCTCCTGGAGTTCTCCCAGGTACTGCTCAACATCACCGTTGCAGGCCACTTTAAGTTCATCAACAGAATTACCGGCAGCCGCTGCTTTCAACCGAGCGCCTTGGCTTTTAATTGAAAGTCGGAATTCTCGGACGCTTCCATTTGAACGTTCACGAGCTCCGTTCTGTCTTTCAACCAATCTTCAATTCCTTGCTCGCACACCTCGGTTTCATCGATGGAAATCCAGAATTTGTGCTTTCAAAACATTCACCGATTCCATCGAGAACCGATATTCCGATTGGGTGCCAAATCGTATTCCGCACGCCGACTAGGGCCTGAGCACGACCTTAATGACACCATCCTCCTTATCGCGGAACTTCTTGTACATCTCCGGTGCATCTTCAAGCGACGCTGGGTGCGTCACCACAAAGCTGGGATCAATCTCACCCGCTTCAATTTTCTCTAGGAGAGGTTTCGTATATTTTTGCACGTGGGTTTGTCCCATCTTCAGGGTAAGTCCCTTGTTCATCGCCGCGCCGATGGGAATTTTGTCGCCCATTCCTACATAAACACCCGGAATGGATATCGTGCCGCCTTTCCGGCAACTCATGATAGCCTCGCGGATCACATGAACCCTATCTGTGGCGAGATACAGTGCGGCCTTAGCCTTGTCGAGAAGAGCGTCGGCGGAGCCGTGGCCAGATGCCTCGCATCCCACCGCATCGATGCAACTATCCGGCCCCCGGTTTGCGGTACGCGACATTAGTTCGTCGTAGACATCGGTCTCAAAGAAGTTAATCGTTTCCGCCCCGCCCGCTTCCGCCATCGCGAGGCGTTCAGGTACTTCATCAATGGCGATCACTCTCCCGGCCCCCATCATGAGAGCCGAACGGATTGCGAACTGACCGACTGGGCCACATCCCCAGATCGCCACCGTGTCCCCAGGTTGAATTTGCGCGTTCTCAGCAGCCATGTAACCTGTAGGAAAAATGTCCGAGAGGAAAAGAGCCTGCTCGTCAGAGACGCTATCTGGCACCTTGATCGGGCCGACATCCGCCATCGGAACACGCAAATATTCCGCCTGACCGCCGCTATACCCCCCAAGCATGTGGCTAAATCCGAAAAGTCCCGCTGGAGAGTGGCCCATCGCCTTGCGTGCGATCTCGGCGTTCGGGTTTGTCGTATCACAGCAGGAAAACATCCCCTGTTTGCAAAACCAGCAATCGCCGCAGCTTATCGTAAAGGGAACGACAACGCGGTCGCCGATTTTCAGGTTTGTGACATCCGACCCCAATTCAACCACTTCACCCATGTTTTCATGGCCAAGGATATCGCCGCTTTCCATTGTTGGCTGGTAGCCGTCCAGAAGATGCAGATCAGAGCCACAAATGGCGCAACAGGTTATCCTGATGATAGCATCTCTTGAATGTAGAATTTTGGGATCGGGGACAGTGTCGACGCGAACGTCACCCTTTCCGTGCCAGCATAGCGCGCGCATATCGGAACCTCCATTGACTGATGTCGCATAACTGACCGCGTGAACGGATGTTCCTTTATGAATGTCGATTGTTGCCTAGCTCCTGACGAATTTCAGATTTGCGGTGAACGGCTCGAAATATCTCACGTTTTCACCTATGACAGCGACGTGAAGCCCGTGATGGAAGTCATCATTCCAGTCCGCCTGATACAAATGGACGCCCGGCTTTCCAAGACGGCCTCACCTGCCAACGTCGCAACGATCAAGACCAGAAGCTAAATCGCGGCCAAGGCGGCGGGCGAGCTCCACCAGCACGCTGAAGATAGCGCTACAATTTTGCCGCGGCGCAAGGCGGTCCTGTCGCAGACGACCAGAATACCCTGCGTGTGGGTACGCACGTCCCCGCACTGATTGATGTCTTTCAAAATCTTGCACTTGCCACCACGAGCGCATTCCCGAATGCGTGGTCCACGCCCGCGGTCACGGTGCACGTGGCTTCTTCGAAACGTATGAGTCCTTGGCGCCCTACACCCGCGCCGATCTAAACTCCTGATGAACGGACGCCGGTGTTCATCCAGTTCTGATCTGTCGCGGGAAGCAAGGGATCTTCGGATGTCGTGCGTGACGGGGCTTCGCCCAGCCTAAAAAGCACGTTGACCCGTCAAAACACGGTGACGGCCTGTTGAGGTGGCCGTGGCCAAGGTTCTCGAAAAACTGCCAAGCTCCAGCCCCAGAATTTCACCTGCGACCGGAAGCGTGGGACGTGAGGCATGTCCTGCGTGCTAATTATCCTTTGAAGTCCCCTTCTTTCATCTCGCGCTCGTTATAGTTGAGGTCCCATTCCTTGCCGGCGGGTTTCGATCCGGGGGGTACTTTATGTGCCGTGGCATCATCCGAGCCCGTGATGACCCGCGGCTTTGCGCTAGTCACCCCATTATTATCACTGCGCTTCAGCCCTCTGGCATATTGCCCTTTTGCATCACCATGGATTGCCTTCACGGATTCTTTGTCCTTCTCGGGCCTTGTCATCACTTATCTCCCTTCGTTTTGCCCGCGTCCGTGATTTTGGACCGATCGGGATCGTTCAGATTTTCGCCCGCTGCGTCGCGGTCGGTGTCCGGATTATCCACCGCGGGAAGGTATCCACGCGGGCGGGTCTCTTCGGGTCCTTCCCAGCGTGGCGATTGGTCTGTGGTTCCGGCTGGGCCGGGTTTAGGTGTTTCCTGTTTCATCGTTTCCTCCGATTCGCGTTTTCGCGTTGGATGCACACTCAACTGCGGGCTGCCTCGGATGTTCCGTCCATACCAGTGACAGGGCGAAGATCATGGAGCCGAACAGGCACCCGCAAGCGCCGCTGACCAAGTCAGGCCCGTCGATGTTGCGCTTGCCCTGTCGATAAATGCATACCTGAGCGACCTCTTGCGCTTGCAACGTTTGTATTGTCCACTGTGTTAGTTCCGGGGGCCCAAAACTCCGACGACCAAAATCTCGCACCGCTTGTTTTTCTTGACGACGCTTGCCCTAGCACCGGCGGCTGTCCTTCTGTTTTATAACGTCGCCGCAACCCGCACCGGCAAACAAGGAAATACATGTCCGGCCCTGAGTTCTGGCGAACTGGCCGCGTTCGAAATGCGCCGAATCGTGACCGGCCTTGAGAAGGTGCGCTGTCGGCTGCGCCCGTCGTCCAGCGGTTCACCCCCGAATGTAGCGCTTATCTGGCCCGAGTATCCCGCACATGCCCGAATTTTCATTCAGGTATTCCGTTGTCGATAGACGTTTTCCACTGCTCGATCTGGTTGCCGGTGTGCGACGTGCCGGGCTTTTGTCCCTCAGGCATGCTTGACGATTCCAAAATTCGTTTCCTGCCGATAAATCCGGCAATCAGCGAAGAGGCTGCGTGCAAGGGAACGGAGGCGGTTTTCCCGCCTCCGTCTATCCATAAATATCAACCCTATTCGCGCTTCTGCACCTTGGCCGCCCCGGCCGCCCTGCTGGCCACCTTGGCTACCCTGCTGACCGCCTTGGTTATTTTGATCCTGATCTGCCGCGGGACTCTCCTTTGTAAGCTGTTTCAGGACCCAGCAAACAAGGCCCCTGACGGATAGTTCCCATGAACAATTTTATGTTTTGATTGGACATCGTTATGAGAAAAACGCGCACGTGGCCTCCCAAAGCCGATTTAAAACCGCCGAGTGCCCCAACGCTTTCTAGAAGGCGTTAACGACCTCAATCGTCGCTAGAGAGAAGACCAATTCGATGCGACGCAGGAATATCGGTCGCGGCGTTCTGTTTGGCTGATTGATAGGCCTCAACATACTCGTCGTCTTAAGGGTTCGGAGTTTGTGATCGAACGTGCTTCTGACCTTCGTGCGAGGCACAACTATAGGTGCTGCTGCCGACAATAGGTGCAGTTCGCCGTGCCACTCGACAGTGGAGGCCATTACTATGCTGTTCCAAGCAGCTCGTTTTGTATTCCAACTCGATTCCTCAGCTGTCGGCCATCGAACGGGGCCGATCGACAAGTCTCGCCTGGAAGTCCGTATAAAGAATGGCACTTTATGATCTTCGAAAGAAAGAATGAACTATCGCGACTGTCCGCAGTTGGAAAGAGCGTGAAAGTAAAGCGACGCGGAACTGGCAGTCGTCCACTTCTTCAATCGGACGAACGTAGTTGGAATGGCTTCCGCTTTCATCCTTGTTGCATCCCGAGAATCGGCAATACAAAGGTGAATAAAAATGAAGGCATCGGAGACCCTTTTCCTGCTGGCGGGCGCCGTACCGCTCATCGCGGTAATCGTACTTCTTTGGTTTGGACCTCTCAGACGGCGATCCTTCCGCGATCGTGGAGGGCAGTGATGCCCTTCGTCTATTTCCATTGGAGCGACGGCAAGCGATATTATTTCGACAGGCGAGGACAGTATGTCGCAAGTGATGCCCTGGTCCAGAATGAGGCGAAAAGAATCCTTGCCCGGCACCTCATCGAAAGTGAGGCGAGCTCGAGCACAATGGGTCTAAGTGTCGAGGCCCGAGACATAACCGGTCGCACCATCTTCCAAGCGTCTGTCATCGCAGCGGTTTGGTAAGGCGACGCTTGCTACGCGTGGATTTACGGCTCCCTTGTGCTTCTCGGTCACGAGAGCGCTGCTCGTGTTTGGACGCGAGCCTCCGCGCTTGGGACCGACGGTTTTTCCTCCTGTCCTGGGAGGCGGAACTCGTCTGACTGCTTTTTCCGGTATGGCCGTCGCACTATGGTTTGTAAGCGGGGAGATTTTGCCGCTTCATTGTTCCCGCTGCGTCCGGCTATGACTTACCTTCGTCGACGAGTAGAAACCCATCTTCGAAGTCTCTGCTGGCGCACCCGCAGGTGCTAACCGTCGGGCCCGGCGAGACGCCAATTAGGGGAACAAAAGAGATCTGACGTTGTTCGGGCTTGCGGAACGCGAAAGGCACTTATAATGCGCGGCTCTCGCCCACTGAAGGATCCAGCCGTTGGACCATCCAACCACAACCGCTTTTTTGCCGGAATACATGTCCTTATCAGGCGAGTATTTCCTTGCCGACGAAACTCGGCGGAAGCTAGAAGCGAGCGGAGCGATCATCGTCGGCCCGGTCGCGACGGTGGAAGCCGCGCTGGAATCGCTCGAAACCGAAAAGATCGATGCCGCCATTCTCGACATCCACCTAGGCGCCGAGCTTGTGTTTCCAGTTGCGGAAGAACTCGAACGCCGCGACATCCCCTTCGTGTTTGCCACGTGGTACGACCCGTCGGTTCTTCCGGTCAAATTCAAAGGATTCGCGTTGTGCGAAAAACAAGCGGACCTCGATGACATTGCGAATGCATTGTTTTGGTAAGAATCGGACGGACCTGCACTCGGTTAGAAGGCTTCGAACGCGGCTTACTCGGCTCTTGATTGTACCTACGGGGACATCACACCGCTCGGCGGCAGCTTCGAAGCTCAGGCCTTGAATAAGGACGAGATCGACGACAATCCGGTGGGTTTCCGGCAATCTGTTTATTTCTCGGTCCAACTCCATAGAAAGATGCAGGATTGGGCGCACTCAATGATCTGACGACGGGATGGGACGTGCTGCAAGAACATGATTTGGCCGATCACCCAGCGTGAGATATGGCCGTCTCCTCACGATGACAAGGACATGCTCATCAAGCAGGCACAGGCATACGTGAACGAGGTGCTCGATACAAAGCACTCCTGGCGGTGAGTTCGACGGAACTTCCAGCCTGCCAGATGGTTCAGCGTCTATGAGATTTGAACAGAACATCGATATGACGGGAGTTCGCCCCGACCTTGACCAATATGGAGCGCTCTGCTTCCGCGGAACGCTGGATGGGCCAGAAGTGCTCCTTATCACGACCCGCGAAACGAAGCGCTGGATGATTCCTAAGGGTTGGCCCATCTCCGGATTGAAGCCGAGTAAAGTTGCGGAACGTGAAGCTTGGGAAGAAGCGGGAGTGGTCGGCAGGGTGAAGAAAAAATCCTTCGGAAGTTTTATCTACGACAAGGTTTTAAACGATGGGAGCGAAGTCCGACCGATCGTTGGAGTATTTTTGCTTGAAGTTCGGCGCATGCGCAAGCGCTTCCCGGAAATGGCGGAGCGCGACGCAGTGTGGCTGAAGCCCACGGATGCAGCGCGGCGTGTGGAAGAGCCAGATCTTGGAAGGCTGCTGCAAAAGTTCGCCCGCATGATCGAGCGGGCGGCTAGAAGATAACAGATTGAGAGGACGCCGACATGGCTTCCTTGCAGGTCCGCGCCTCAAAGACGCCAGCTGCCACTTCAACAGTTTTTCGAGCACTTGGCGGGTCCGAGCGATCGGTTCGAACGGTTGTTTCCTATGGAACAGGAAGTCAGGGACGACGTTGTGAGTAAATGGAGTGCACCATGCCCTGCTACCTCGACGCTCAACATGTAAATCAAGACCCGAGAGTAAAGGCGTTTTGGTTGGGCTCGGCTGCGGCATAACAGCTCAGGACATGATCGGAGGAGCAACCTTAGATGTCATCATCCGGAAGTGACTTTAATAATAGGCGTTTCGCGACACGACGGTACACAGCGACTTCAAGTGATGACGGCACGTGGCAGATAATAGATACGGCTACAGGGCTGCCTGCGGCGACGGATGGCAGAGACCTTGTACACCTTGGCGAACGCGACGCAGAGGATATTGCCGACGCGCTGAATAGCTGCGACGCTGACGGCAGAGATAGCCCTCTCCTGTAAGGCACCTGTCTGTGTTGAGCGGGCGGACGAACGTCGCGCGGTCGAGAGGCGTACCGGCTGCATTTCCACAAGATCGAATTCGAGGGCAAGTCCAAGAACGCTACGGGCTCGAAGGATCATGCAAGGTCCGACGTCATATAATGCCAGAGTTGGAAATGATACCCTTGGCAGCCGAACCGCTTCCGCGTGGTTTTTGTCGGGCTACTACCGGCCGTACAGAGCTATCCTTCACCCTGTCGACGCCCGCCAAGCTGGCTCATCAAGCCCGCCGTTTCCGGCAAGGTCGCAAATTCATTCGTGCTGTGTAATGCGCGAGCCCCTCCTTCCGACCAATGCACGCTTCGCGTCGGAACCATTTGGCGGGCTGGCCGTTCCACTTCGAGTTGTTGAAGCCGGCAAGCAATGTGTCGACAACCGCCAGGGCCGGCCCTAAAATAGAAGGAGAAGACGATGAAGAAGGTTCTGACACTCGCACTTGCAGCCGCGATTTCTGCTACGACGTTGAGCGGCGTTGCCTATGCACAGACCGCCACAACGACGACTATGACAGACGATATGGTCACCATTATCGTTGTAGACCAAAAATCGGACGATGCCTCGAAAACGCAGCAGATTCCTGAAAGCGTCCGCGCAGCGACGCCAGAAGCAATGATAAAAGCTCAGACCGAGATACAAACCGATGCTGCCCTCATGGCCATCCTGCAACAGAAAAACGTGCAACTTGAAAATGTCATTGGCATACAGACCGCAGCCAATGGCGGCAAAGTCGTCTACGTAAAGTGATTTAGATCAAGCCCACCGAAGGGCACCGGATTAGCCCCCCGAAAAATTGACATTCATTTCGGGGGGAGCCTACGGCACCAACGCTCAAAAACCTTCGCTAACTGGTGTTAAAACCGCTCAGCATACCGCCATTCGGTCCGTTCTTTTCTAGTCGGGGC
The DNA here is from genome assembly GCF_049897905.1 of Pararhizobium sp. PWRC1-1. Taxonomy (NCBI): domain Bacteria; kingdom Pseudomonadati; phylum Pseudomonadota; class Alphaproteobacteria; order Hyphomicrobiales; family Rhizobiaceae; genus Pararhizobium; species Pararhizobium sp. PWRC1-1. The sequence continues at coordinate 30,323 of NZ_JAFCXE010000037.1, forward strand.
GAAGCTGTGTTACTGCGGCGTTCCCGCCGTTTCCGGTGCGGAATGCCACGGGTCATCTGTTTGGTTCGGGTCCGATCGTTGGTTCTCGTTACTCATCCCGTCGCCAATCCGGCTCAAACGGAATGCCGTAGTTCGTCGAGTTCGAAAAGCGGCAGAAACGTAAGCCGAGGCGTCTATAAATCTCGGAGCTGTTTGCGCTTCGACTATGCAAGCCCGGCAAGGATCTCGTCTGTTGCGGCCATCGTTTGCTCCCATCGGGCGCCAGATCGCGCTTTCTTCCAAAGGGAGATCAACGCTAGGAACGCCGCAAGCATAAAAAACTCCGCAACGTCGGCAAGCTGCAGACCCCAGGTTTCCGCGAGGCAATAGCCGTGAAGCTCTTCGAGCTCCGGATGCTTGTCGACGATCGGCCCCGGTTTTGGTCGCTTGGCTCGTCCGGCCAGGCCCACAGCCGTCACACGATTCTTCCGGTCGCTCAACAACCAGAGTCAGCCGGGCCGGACTATCAGGGCGCATGGGCAAGCTCACTTATTGCTTAGAAACCAAAGAACGCCGGAACCAGTGGACAGAGCTGAGAGGAAAAACAGTCAATTCAAAATAAACTTGCGATGCGGTCGCCAGCGAGACGACCGCAGCAAGACATCACTTTCCGAGCCAGCGAAACTCCTCGATCGAGGCCTTGCCCGATTTCTTGTCATAGAGGCAGAGCAAATTTACCTTAGATTTGTTCTTTCCAATCGAGCCTCGAAGAAGCACGGCTACTTTTCCAATAGAGTCATCGAAAACGACCGGGGCGCTGGCCTCTGGAGTATCCATTCTCGATTGCCCAATGCAGCTACCGTTAGCCTTCGCCAACAGGGCGTTCCATGCTGCGTCGCTCGACGCATAAGCGAACTGCGTCGACACGACAGCCAGGGTTGCCGCGATTGCGATCATTTTTCTCATTTTAGACCTCTCGATTTGCAAATCGCCCGGTGAACGGACCGCATCTTTTTATGATTTGAAGAGGCAAAAAGAAGGCGGCCACCTCCTCCGCCCCACTACACTGCGAGCTGCCGCAATCGTGTGAAGCCAATTTGCTGAGATTGTGGCTGTTCTTGGCGGAGGGTAAGCAGCATATTTTGATACTCGCGCTCCATCTCAAGAGTAGCCGTCTTCAGGCCACCGAGTGGCCCGCCTCACGGAACCAGGTTTGCGCATCGGCGCCGGCGGGAGTTTTCATCGGCGCTTCCGGTTCCGTGACAGTACGCCAGACGGCCTCTGCCACGTCTTCCGGCGTCGTGAATTCAGTACCGGATCTCAGCGTTGTCAGGTAGTCGTGGACGAATGCGCTATACGGCTCGGGGATATCCATTCCCATGCGGACGACGGCATTTTTGCCGAACCCGGTCGTCGGCGCCGAACCCGGGAGAACAAGTTTCGCACGCACTCCGAACAGAGCGGCTTCAAGAGCTAGACTTTCGGTGAAGGCGTTCAGCGCTGCCTTGCTGGCGCTGTAGACGGAGAGTGCAGGCAGCGGCTTGATGGTGACGCTGGAGCTGACGTTGACGATAACGCCTGACCGACGGATACGCATTTGTGGAAGAACGGCTTTGGTCATCGCCATTGCGCCGAACACGTTCGTCTCAAACAGCTCGCGGATTTTCGACATCTCCGTGCCTTCCAGGACATTGAGCATGCCGACGCCGGCATTGTTGAC
>NZ_JAFCXE010000038.1:0-31391 GCF_049897905.1 Pararhizobium sp. PWRC1-1
CCAAGAATTTCAACCCGCATCGCAATCCCCGCATAAGACACGTCGCTAACGACGTCGCTAAACACGTGTCTTAGGCCATCAAGGCGCTATGCGGCAGGCGGTGCCAATCGGGCGGTTACTGTTTTCCCAACGAAGTTAGCGCGGCAACGAGGGTCGCCAATCCCCGCGTGCACAAGATGCGGTCGTAAGGTTAGCTATATTGTCGTTCTCAGATGATCGATCATTGCTCTGAAGGCAGGGGCCGTCCGCACTCTGTTGGGATAGTAGAGACTGAAACCGGGCAGGTCTGGCAGCCAATCCGTCAACACCGGAATAAGGTTTCCTAAATCTATGTCGTTGCGCACTTGCGAACGAAACACGTAGGCCAATCCGAGTCCGTCCAGCGCTGCAGCGCGGATCGCCGCGCCGTCATTGAACACAAGAGTTCCGTCGGTCTCGTACTCGGCTTTCTTTTTGCCTCTCGCCAGCGGCCATCGATAGAGCCTGGTCGAGCTGACATAACGGTAGCCGATACAGGCGTGACTGACGAGGTCATCCGGATCGGCCGGCACCCCCCACTTTTCAAGATAGTCGGGTGAGGCGACAATCGATACCGCGGTGGACCGGGTCAAAGGCACTGAGACCATGTCCTTCTCGACGAGCATGTTAAACCTGATACCCCCGTCAAATCCTTCGGCAACAATGTCGCTCAAACCTTCGTCAAGCGAGACCTCGACCGAGACGTTCGGAAACGTCTCCCTGAAAGATTTCAAGGCGGGCCTGAGTATCGTTTCAAAGGCGACGGGGACCATGGTCAGGCGGACCGAACCCGCAATCGTCTCGCGCATCTCCTGAAGGCTTGCCAAGCCTTCATCGATGTCCTTGAGGGCCGGCACCAACGTATCGAGCAGCCTTTGCCCCGCCTGCGTTGGGGAGACGTTCCGCGTGGTGCGTGCAAGGAGCGCCATGCCGATACGGCCTTCAAGCTGGCTCACGGCATAGCTGAGAGAGGATTGCGAAATCCCGAGTTCTGCAGCCGCAGCGGTGAAGCTCCGGTGTCTCGCGACTGTCTCGAAGACAGCAAGATCACGAAGGACAAGACGATCCATTTATTCAACTCATCGATATCTTCATGCAAATTGCATGATCTAATAGATAACAGCGGCAACGGTTATCTTCCAGTCATCAACATCCAAAACACCGAGGTAGAGATGACCATTAAGAAATTCTTGTTCGCCTTCATTGCCGGCGTGGCAATCTCCGGCCCCGCTTATGCCGATGCGAGGAACGTTGTCCTCGTCCATGGTGCGACCATGGACGGTTCGGGTTGGCGGCAGGTACATGACCTCCTGAAAAGCAAGGGCCTCTCCGTCAGTGTTGTTCAATTGCCGCATACAAGCCTTGCCGATGACATTGCGGCGACCCGTCTAATTTTGAAGCAGCAGATTGGCCCGACGGTGCTCGTTGGGCACAGCTATGGGGGCGCTGTTATTACAGAAGCTGGCAGCGAGGATACCGTGAAGGCGATGGTCTATGTCGCAGCGCTTCAACCGGACAAAGGTGAAAATCTTACCGAGCTTTCACAGCGTTTTCCCATGAAGATCGACATGGAAATGCTCGACAACCAGAGCTTCGTTCCATCTCCAAACACGTACCACGATAGCATTGCTGCGGACTTGCCCAAGGACGTCACTGATTTTATGGCCGCATCGTCAAAGCCGATGACACTCGAACCCTACCAGACGAGATTTCAGCATGCCGCCTGGCACGGGAAGCCCACGTTTGGCATCGTGACGACGGAGGACAAAGTTATTCCACCGGCTCTGTTGCGTTGGATGTACCAGCGCGCTGGTACGCAGACGAGCGATATCGTGTCGAGCCATATGGTTTACATGTCCCATCCGAAAGAGACGGCAGAGGTTATTCTCAAAGCGGTGGCATCGGTAAATTAAGGGGTGAGAATAAATGAGAAATTCTGTCGATGTAGTCACTGATCACGTCCGCGGTGTTCTATCGCCCACACAGCGCCAACTCCACTTGGACTCGCCTATGTCCAGAATAGCGGTCGGGGTGGGAGAGGAAGTATACACCGGCAAACATGGCAGCAACGGGTTAGGACGAAACAAAATCGAAAAGAGGCGGCGGCAAAAGCCTGTAATCCAGAACGGCGTGAAAAGGTCTAATGATACTAGGCGGTTGCCAGACTTCGCAGAGCCAACGCGGCCGAACAAGCCCTCCGCGGGGTGAATGGTGCCCGGCCTCTGGGCCCAGCAAGTAAGCGGTTGCGGTCTTGGCCATGGTCTAGCCCTTTATCCAACTGCGGCGAACCGGTCTTCTCATGCCCTCTTGGGCAGGAGCCCCGCTCCCTTTCTGTCATCCAAGGGACAGGAGGAACGCCTTCGGCATCACGGTTTTTTGGTGAAGCGCGCCGCCAGCGCGGCAGCCGCGGCCGGAAGAAGGGAAAGTGCCGCGAGGATGCCGATCGCGAAGAGGATCGTTGGTTCAAGATCGTTGCTTTCGAGAAGGATTGGCAGTTGCGCAAAGGTGATGACCGGGCCGGCCGTCCAGCCCACGGTGCGCAACAGCGAGCTAGCAATAGCAGACAGTACGATGGAGGCGGGATAGGCGGCAACCCAATAAATCGGCACGTCCCAGGGTTCATGCACATCGAAGATGATGGAGAATACCTGCCAGTAGATGACGGCGAGAAGCAGAACGATGATGAGTTCGTAAGGGCGCTGTTTCATGGGTCGGACCTAGGTCGAATGGAGAGGCGCACGGCAAGAAAAGGCTAGGACTTGCCACGGCCTACCTCTGTTGGCGGCAATATGGTTCGATCAAGCGCCTGTGTAAATGTGCCCGTCTTGATTTTGACCAAGGACCATGTGGCCCGCGGCGACGCCGCAAACGCAAGCGATCGTAACCCGAATGGGCGGAGAAAGTTTTGCTGACCCCGTGCCGCGGGCAAAGGGCGGGTCGCGTCAGTGATGCAAACACGCTGATCTTTATTGGAGGTTTCGTACCTTCTAAGGTGCCACAAAATTGATCAGATAGCTGTTTTTCTGTCATGGTCTAAGTCTCGATTGGAGCGATTACGTTCCGACGATTTTCCGGCGCGACGACTAAGCGGAGCGGCCGTCCGTAGGGCGAGCGTCCGGATGCTCTGGTGCGGACCTTTTTCGAGGAATGGGGCGAAACAGGTGATGTGGGAATAAGCCTGGAACGGGTGGCGAGCCGCGCGGGGGTGGGCAAGGCGGCGCTCTACCGCCGCTGGTCTTCGAAGCTGGAGATGGCGAGCGATCTTTTAACGCGCGTCGGGCTACGGATCACCGAGACCGGCGACTTGGGATCGCTGGAGGCCGATCTCGAGGCGGTCCTCCTCGCAATCCGTCGAGTTCTGCGCCACCGCACGATCCGGCGCATCCTTGTCGATCTCCATGCCCAGATCTGACGCGAGCCGGCACTGGCAAAAGCCATCCGGCCGATGCAGCAAGGCGCGCGCGAGCGCGCCCGCGCCCTGGTCGAGCGAGCCGTCACGAGAGGGGAACTGGAGGATAATCCCGATACCGGCCGCGGAGCCATCAAGGGGTTACTGCCGCACGGGCCGCATAACCTTCTGGGTTTTTGGCAACGCATCTCCTCAAGCAGACCCAGATCATACGATCAGGCCAGGTATGCCATCAGGATCCACCGGATGTCGTTCAGCAGCATTACGGTCGCTTTCTACCGCAGGGCAAGGTGGCGGTTGCGGCGAAGAATCTCACTCAAGGTTGGCAACCTCCGATATATAGCTGATCCAGAACGTCCAGTCATATGCGGAAATAATCTCCGCATATGACTGGACGTCAGCCTTCTTCGCTTTAATCGGAGTAGAACCGTAAGCCCGACGTTTTGGTCCGCCCGAAAGTGCCTGATTGGCGTAGCGATGCGCAGATCACTTTGCGTCCAGATACCGGTACACGCCATACTTATGGGAATAGAAGAGCTTACGACATCACCGCAAACTGTCGCAAAGGCATGACTGAGCGAACTAAGTCGCACGCTTTACGTCAACGATCACCGCGATCGAAAGTCGCCTCACTTACACCTTTGTTTCGCAGAACGTTCCTGGCGATTTTCTCGGTGGGAGTCCTCGGAAGGGACATGTCGGTGATGTCAATGTATCGCGGCACCATGTGACGTGGAGCAGAAGTCTGGAAATGCTCAATGAGATCACCGGGCGTCAGCGCCGATCCGTTCCTGCGCATAGCAACGATCATAATATCTTCTTCGGTAAATGCCGACGGAATGCCAAAAGCTGCGCATTCCACGATATCAGGATGGCTTTCCGCCACGGTTTCGATTTCATAGGCCGAGATATTCTCGCCGCGGCGCCGAATCGCCTCGTTCATCCGACTCTTGAAGTACAACCAGCCGTCAGCGTCCATCACGCCTGCGTCGCCCGAATGATACCAGAGATTTCTCAGCGTCTCGACCGTCTTTGCCTCGGCGCGGTAGTAGCCGGAGAACATGCTCCAGCTTTTTCTGGGGCGCGATACAATTTCGCCAAGGGTACCGGGTGGCAGAAGCTGGTCTCTCTCGTCGACGATCGCCACCTCCCAATCGGGATGGGCACGCCCGCAAGAACCGTGGCGCGTTTCCTCGACGGTATCCAGCGTCACGAAACTCGTCTCGGTCTGGCCGTATCCCGTGACGAGTTGCATGTTGAAGCGGCGTTCGAAAGCCTGTTTATCGGGAACCATGGGGATGCACTGACAGACGCGTACAGGATTATCGGCGTCGTCGTCTGCCGGCGGCGCGCGCATCAGTATCACGGCCATAGCGCCAAGAAGATTGGTTGCCGTCGCACCGCTTGCGCGCACCTGATCCCAGAATTTCGACGCGCTGAAGCCATCTACGATCGTGGCTTTCGTGCCGTAGATGAGCGGAAGGTAGACGCCGAACATCTGGGCATCGGTGTGAAACAGCGGTAGAGCCGAGAAATAGCTGTCGTCCGACGTATAACCGAGATTGGCCTCCATGGCCGCCGCCCAGGAATAACAGTGATGGTGCGACATCAACGCGCCCTTGGCGGGGCCCGTCGTGCCTGATGTGTATAGGATTGCCATAGGATCTGCGTAATGAACATCGGCGCACTGGAAATCAGCGCGCGGAGCAAGGCATTCGTCGAACCTCACGATCCGGTCGATCCTGACTCCAGCGGCTCTCGCCTCCGCCGCATCCGTTCCGACCAGAATGAGTGTGCGGAGCGCGGGCAGATTGGCTTGGACCTTAGATAGTTCCGGCAGCGCGGCAGCATCTGCGATCAGCACTTCCGCGCCGGAGTTATTGAGGTTGTGGCAGAGCAAGTCGCCCTTTAGCCCCGGATTATTCGGCACCTCGATGGCGCCGAGATGGGAAACCGCAAACCACGTCGCCACCAGCTCGAAACAGTTCGGCAGGAGCATCGCCACGCGGTCTGATTTCTCGACACCCAGCGTGTGCAATCCTCCCGCCAGTTGGAGCGAGACATGCAGCATGTCCTCGAATCCGGCAGATCGCCCGCATATGTCGATAAATGGCTTGTTGCCTAGCCGCTCGGCCTGATGACGAAGAATGTCAGGCAGCGTCCGTCTTTCTATGTCGTCGTCACGCATGCCCGGAATGTTTAGGAAGCGAGGCTCTTGCAGGATCATCGTCATGTCCAAAACTCTTTTGCCCGTGCCTGTGCTTCCGTAGAAAGAAAGCCGCTGACGGTCGATATGGTCTCCAGTGCCATCGCTTGCTCGAGCGACGAGTGAAATCCTTCATTGATGGCGAACTTGATCTCGGCGACCGCGCGAGCAGGCCTATCCGCAATCACCAGTGCCAGCGTCCTTGCCGTGTCCAGCAACTGGTCGTCCGGAACGATCTTCCAGGCGATGCCGACCTCCATCGCCCTCTGCGCATCGTGCCGCTCCCCGAGAATCATCAGCTCTTTCGCCACCTGCGGGCCGGCCTGCTTGGTCAGCAGCGCGGTGACGCCACCGGTCACGAAAAGGCCGTAGGAGACTTCCGGAAAGAACCACCGGGCCTTTTCGGAGAAGATGCGGAAATCGCAGTTCACCGCCCATTCCAGCGCGCCGCCGACGCACCAGCCGTGAACGGCGGCGATGACGATCTTGCGCGACCGCATGATTTGCACCGTGATATTCTGGATGGACTCGACCCAATCCTGTGTCGCTTCAGGCGATACGGTCTGCGCATCGAGATCCTTGAGGTCGTCACCCGAGCAGAAGGCCCGGCCTTCGCCATGGAGGATGACGACACGGACGGCATCGTCGGCCTCGGCCTTCGCGAGCGCCTCCGAGAGGGCATCGACCAGTTGCCGGTTCATGGCATTGAGCCGTTCCGGCCTGTTGAGCTTCACCCACGCTATAGTGTCTTGATGGGTGGAAATTACCGCATTGTTCATTGCCTCGTTCTCTCTCAGACGATCATCGGTTCGGCATAGCAACCCCATACGTCCCGGAGCGCGCTGCAAATCTCGCCCAGCGTCGCCCTGGCCTTCACAAGTTCGATCGTCTTTGGCAGCAGGTTGATGTCGTCGGATCTCGCCTGTTCGGCGAGTTCGTGCATGAGCCGCTGCACATGCGTGTTGTCGCGGCTGGCGCGCACGGCATTTAAGCGATCGATCTGCAACTGGGTGCATTCCTCGTCATAGGGGTGGATATAGACCTCAGCCTGCGCGCTCGCCTCATCGACATGCTTGTTGACGCCGACCGAAACCTTTTCTCCTGAATCGATCTTCTTGAACGTCGCATAGGCCGAATCTGCCAGCTTCTGCTGGAACCAGCCCTCCTCGACCAGCTTGATCGCGCCGCCGCGCTCGCGCACCTCATCCAGAACCTTCCAGATCTCGGTTTCCATGTCCCGGGTCAAGCTCTCGATGAAGTATGATCCGCCTAAGGGATCGATCACCGATGTCACGTTGATCTCTTCGCGGATGATCTGCTGGGTGCGGATCGCCAATTTCATGGCCTCCTCGGTTGGGATGGCGAAAGCCTCGTCCAATCCATTGGTGTGCATGCTCTGGCAGCCGCCCAACACCGCACCGAGTGCCTGGATCGCCGTTCGCATCAGGTTATTGTGATGCTCGACCTTGGTGAGGCTCATCGCAGCAGTCTGCACATGCACGCGCAGCCGCATCGATTCCGGCTTTTTGGCGCTGAACCACTCGGACATGATCTTCGCATATACGCGCCGTGCCGCCCTGAACTTGCAGATCTGCTCGAAGAAATCCTGGTGGCTGATGAAGAAGAACGACAGCCTCGGCGCGAAATCATCGATGTCCATTCCGGCGTCGATGATCTCCTCGCAATAGGCGATGGTGAAGGCCATGATGAAGGCGATTTCCTGGATCGCGTTGCCGCCCACATCCGAGAGATGGTATCCGCTCAGGCTGATCGGGTTAAGCTTTGGCGTAGCCTTTGAGCTGTACATGATCAGGTCGCGGAGCAGGCGGACCGCAGGCCTGACCGGATAAATCCATTCCTTCTGCGCGACATATTCCTTGAGCGGGTCTGCCTGCAGCGTCCCGGTCAGCTTGTTCAGATCATAGCCGCGTTTCTCGGCGACAGCGACGAACATCGCATAGACTACCCAGGCCGACGGGTTGATCGTCAGCGACACTGAAATGGTCTCGAGATCGATGCCATCGAATAGCCGATCGACATCATCCATCGTATCGATCGCGACGCCGACCCGTCCCACTTCGCCAAATGCCATCGGATCGTCGGAGTCGAGACCGAGCAGCGTCGGCAGGTCGAAGTCGGTGGAGAGCCCGGTCTGCCCCGTCTGGATCATATATTTGTAGCGCTGGTTGGTGGCTTCCGGATTGCCGAAGCCGGCAACCTGCCTGATCGTCCAGGGACGGCCGCGATACATGGTCGGGTAAGCGCCCCGCGTAAACGGATAGGCGCCAGGGAAGCCGAGTTCTTCCGGCGCAATGTCGGCGACGTCGGCGGGTGTGTAGATCCGCTTGAGCGGGATGCCGCTCTCGGTCTCGTATACCTGCTTCTCCTCCGGCCGGCTTCTGAGCGTCGCCGCAAGCTCGGCGCCTTCCCATTCGGCCTGCCGCCTGCCGATGTCATCGATCGCCTCTGGCGAGAACAGCGTCGTCTTGCTCACGTGTTTTTCTCCCAGCCCAATAGTAGGCGCGCGGCGGCCGAGGGATCGATCGCCCTGCGGATCACCGCCTCGACATAGCCGTCGAGGCTCCCATCGCCTTCATCGAATTTCCGTTGAAAAAGGTGCCTGGCGGTGGCGAGAATGCGTGTTCTCGCAATGCTGTGGCGCCGTCCACAAAGTTCGTCGTTTTCCTGGAGGTGTGTCCAGTGCTTGGAAATCGCATCCACTAGCTCGCGAACGCGATCGCCTGATAACGAACTGACCGCAAGGATCGGCGGATTCCAGCGCGTGTCCGTCATGGCAGCACCCAGTGCCATCATTCCCTGGAGAGCCGCGACCGTTGCCGCGGCCTCGGGTTTGTCACTTTTGCTGACCGCGTGGATATCGGCGATCTCAAGGATTCCTGCCTTGATTGCCTGTATGTCGTCGCCAAGCCCGGGCGCCGAAAGGACAACGATCGTATGCGCCGCTGACGCGACTTCGACTTCATCCTGCCCGACGCCAACCGTCTCGATGATGACGGGCGAATAGCCGGCGGCATCGAGAATATCGACCGCCTCCAGCGTCGAGCGCGCGAGGCCGCCGAGATTGCCGCGGGTCGCCATGCTGCGAACAAAAGCGCCTGACGTTGCCGCCGCATCGCTCATTCGCACCCGGTCGCCCAGGATCGCGCCTCCCGAAAACGGACTGCTGGGATCGACCGCAACAACACCCACCTTGTGCCCGGCCGAAGCGAGTGCCTTGATGAGCGCCGAGACCAGCGTCGATTTGCCGGCGCCGGGCACCCCGGTAATGCCGACGATATGCGCCTGGCCGGCATGCTTGTAGATTTCCGCGAGTGCATCCGCGGCTTCGGGATAGGCAGCCTCGGCGCGCGAGATCATCCGCGCGATCGCTGGAACATGGCCTTCTAGAACCAAGGGAACCAGGTCCATCGATGGCGTATATCTCGCGCGCCGAGGCGTCTTTGTCAGAGTAGCAGCCGTCATATCTGGCCGCGAGCGGCGACGAGATCGCTGATCGTGGTGACGATCAGGTCGGCGCGCGCCTCCTGCGGGACGATGGCATCTACGCCGCTTTCGAGCAGGGCGGCGTAATCCTGTTCCGGAATGACGCCCCCTGCCACGACGAAAATATGGTCGGCTTGCTCCTGCCGGAGACAGCGGCCCAGTTCCCTGAAAAGCGGAACATGCGATCCGGAGAGAAGACTGACGCCGATCACGTCGACGTCTTCCTGCACGGCAGCCCTGACCACCTCGATGGGCGACTTGTAGAGGCCGGTATAGATGACCTCCATGCCGGCGTCGCGCAGGATGCGCGCCACGATTTTCGCCCCGCGATCATGGCCATCGAGGCCGAGCTTGGCAACCAACACCCTAATCATTCCGGGTGCATGCGTCTCCGTCGCTGCGCCGGGTGCCCGGGCCGTCATGTCGCTATCGGTCATATCCAGATTGTCCTATTCCGCCGCGATCCCGGGAGCGGCCGTCCGGGCCACCAATGCTGCCTCGATGGATTGGGCGATGATCCCGAGCCCCAGGTCGATGTCGCCTTCCGAAATCGTCAGTGGTGGGGCAATGCGGAAAACCCCGCCCATGCCGGGAAGCTTGACGATATTCATGCTCAGCCCACGCCTGAACGCTTCCGCCGCAATTTGGCTGCCGAGCTCGTGATCGGGGCTTTTATCATCGGATCCCCTAACGATTTCGACGCCCAGCATCAGGCCGCGGCCTCGCACATCGCCCACGCATTCATAGCGCTGCTTCAGCTGAACCAGCCCGTCGAACAGGCGCTTGCCGATCACGCGCGCCCGCTCGACGAGGCGTTCCTCCTCGACCACATCGAGCACGGCAAGCCCGATGGCGGCCGGCAGGGGGTCGGAGACATGGGTCGTGTAGAAGAGAAAGCCGCGCTCATGGGCAGTGGCCTCGATCTCGGTCGTCGTCATGACCGCGGCCAGAGGCAGGCCCGCTCCGATAGTCTTGGAAAGCGTGAGAATATCGGGGGTCACGCCGTCTCGCTGAAAGGCGAACATATCTCCGGTTCGGCCGATGCCGGTCTGCGCTTCATCGAGGATGAGCAGCATGCCACGCTCGCGGCATTTCTCCTTCAGCGCAGCGAGATAGCCTTTGGGCAGCACCAGCATGCCGCCGCTCGACAAGATTGGCTCAGCGACGAAAGCGGCGAGGCTTCCGGTTGACTGGCTGTCGATGAGATCGAAGGCGTCATCCAGCTCCGTGCGCCAGTCCAGACTTCCATCGGCATTCTTGAAGCGTGGGCGGAAGGCATTGGGCGCCTGGATTGCGAGAGAACCGGCCATGCCGGGTCCATATCCCTTGCGGCCGGCGCTGTAAGTCGCCGATGCTGCCGCTCCGGTCATGCCGTGCCAGCTTTTGGAGAATGCGACGATCTCATGCTTGCCGGTCACCAGCTTTGCTATGCGAATAGCCGCTTCGTTTGACTCCGCGCCGGTGGACAACAGGATCACCTTGTCCAGCCCGGGTGCGAGTGCCGCGAGCCGCTCGGCGAGATCGACCACAGGGCGGGACAGCATTCCGCTGAAGAGGTGGGCGACCGTCGCCATCTGGCGCTGGACGGTCGCGACGATCTTGGGATGCGAGTGGCCGAGCAGGGCGCTCATCTGCCCCGAGGTGAAATCGAGGATCGGGCGGTCATCCGCGTCATAGACATAAGAGCCTTCAGCGCGCTCGATAATCGCCGGATCGAAGCTGCCGCCATAGCGGATCAAGTGCTTATCCGCAGCCGCCCAGAATTTGCGATCCTGATTGTTCGACATCCCCGCCTCCGACCGTTTTGCTGTCAGCGCGGATAATATCTAGTAGCGGATTTCCTGTAAAATTGATAGTTCTTGGATTGCGTTATAAGGAAAATTGATATGTTGAATCCGCTCGACCCGAGATTGCTGGTCACCTTCGTTCAAGCCGCGCATTCGGGCTCGCTGAGCGTAACGGCAGTTCAGGTCGGCCGGACGCAATCTGCGGTGACCATGCAGATGCAGCGCCTTGAGGAGACACTTGGCCAGACCCTGCTCCACCGGAGCGGCAATGGTGTCCGCCTTACCGGCGCGGGCGAGCGTTTCCTTGTTTATGCCGAGCGCATCCTGAAAATGCATGACGAGGCGATCTCGACCTTCTCGGGCAAAGGCCTGCACGGCTCGATCGTGTTCGGCAGCCCGGAAGATTACCTCGTCGCATTCTTTCCGAGTTTGCTGAGAAGCTTCGGCAGCAAATATCCCGATGTCGATATCAAGGTGGTGGCGGCCCCGACGGTGGAGCTGAAGGCCCTGCTGCAATCGAGGAAAGTGGATATTGCGCTGGTCTCGACGCCCAATCTGAACGATCTAGAGAATATCGTGCGCACGGAACCACTGGTCTGGGTAGGCAGCAAGGCGTCGCTCGAACTGCACGATTTCGCCGACACCTTGCCACTGGCACTTCCGGCATCGAACGCGATGGACCACAGGGCCGCATGCGAAGCGATGGACGGTTCGGGCCTGCGCTACAATATATCTTACGCGAGCAACAGCATTGCCGGTCTGATCGCCGTGGCGCGGTCAGGACTGGCCATCAGCGTCATGACGGAAGGCGCGGTGCCGCCTGACCTCAATATTCTCAACGCGCCGCTGCCCAAGCTGCCGCATCTTGGAATTCTCGTCGCCTTGCCGGATGCTGAACAGACCGCAGCTGTGACTGCCTTCGCGGACCATGTCAGGAGGATGCTGAAAACTCTCTAGCGATGTGGGAAACACCGAAAACTGTAGGCTGCCGCCTCATCGTCTCCTGAAGTTCGGCGAACGTTTCGTCACGAATGCAACCATGCCTTCCTTCTGATCCTCGGTGGCGAACAGCGAGTTGAAGACGCGGCGTTCGACCAGCAGGCCCTCGCGCAGCGACACTTCATCGGCCCTGTCGACGGCCTCTACGGCCGCCACAGTCGACGCCTTACCGTAGGAAGCGATCGTCCTGCCGCCTTCATCGCCTCTTCGATCAGCTTGGCGTTTTCGAAGACGCGCGCGCCGAGGCCGCTGCGCTCAGCTTCTTCGGCATCCATCATCCGGCCAGTGAGAATCATGTCTATAGCCTTCGCCCGACCGATCAGGCGCGTTAGCCGATGCGAGCCGCCCATGCCGGGAATGACGCCGAGCTTGATCTCAGGCTGGCCGAACTTCGCCGACATCGCCAGTTCGCAGCCGCCGCCGAGGGCAAAGCCCGAAACAGCGGCGATCTTCGGCGTGCGCAGGCTGTAGAACTTCCCCCCGGCCGGCAAAGAAATCCTCGTGGAACATGACTATGTAAGGCTTGTCGACCATTTCCTTGATATCGGCACCGGCGGCGAACGCCTTCCCAGCCCCCGTCAGCACGAAACAGCCGACCGAGGGGCCGCGGTCTAACGGCTTCAGGGTCTCGGCAGGTTCATTCATCATCTTGGAACTCAGGGCATTGAGCACGTCCGGCCGATTCATCTGTACGAGCACAACGCGCTCCTCGCGAGTGATAACAAGGGATTCGCTTATGGCTGGCCTCTCCCGGCAGGCGATTTTATCATGACAAGTCGCCGGATTGCTCCGGCGGCTTGCTGTCTTCACGACTGTGTGCGGTCGATAATGATTACTTCTCGAAGTAAGTCGGCTTTCCGTCGTCGCCTTTCCGCCATTCGTAAATGACATAATCAGGTCGGGTGATGTCACCCTTGGCATCATAGCTGATCTCGCCGAGCGTCGTCTTCCATGGACCTCCGGCCTTGATGGTTTCCGCGACCTTCTTGGCGTCGTCGGCCGAACCGGTCTTGACAATGGCGGCGGCAACGATCTGCAATGCCGCGTAGGAATAGAGCGTATAAGCCTCCGGCTCGAAGCCGGAAGCGCGGAATCTCTCCACGATGTCCTTGGCCTCGGGGTTCTTGCGGGGATCCGGTGCGAATGTGTTCAGCGTGCCAACGACGCCATCGCCCGCGATCGAAGCCAGTTCGCTGGACACCATGCCGTCGCCGGAGAACAGGGTCGCCTTCAGGCCCTGGTCGCTCAACTGGCGAATGATGAGGCCCGCCTCGGTGTGAAGACCGCCGAAATAGATGAGCGATACACCGGATTCCTTCATCTTGGCAATCAGCGCTGAGAAGTCCTTCTCGCCGCTGTTGATGCCTTCATAGAGCACTTCGTTGATGCCCTTCTCGTTCAGCACCTGCTTGGCGACATCGACCAGACCCTGTCCGTAGGGCGTCTTGTCATGCACGATCGCGATCTTGGCGTCCTTGAAGCTTGCAGCAATATAGTCACCTGCAACCTTGCCCTGCTGGTCGTCGCGGCCACATGTGCGGAATGTGTTCCAGAGGCCTCGCTCGGTATATTGTGGATTGGTCGAGGCCGGTGTGATCTCGAGCACGCCGTTTTCAGCATAGACTTCAGATGCCGGAATGGAGACGCCAGAATTGAAATGCCCGACCACGTATTTGACTCCGTCGCCAACGAACTTGTTGGCGACCGAAATACCCTGCTTCGGATCTGAGACATCGTCGCCGACCACGACCTTGATCTGCTGCCCGAGGATGCCGCCGGCGGCGTTGATATCGGCCGCGGCTTGCTCGGCGCCTTTAAGAAGTTGCGCGCCGAACGCCGCATTGGGGCCGGTCATGGGCCCGGCGACGCCGATGACGATATCCGCCCACGCATTGCCGCCAAGGGCGACGAGTGCCGTGAGCACGACAGAGGACAGAAGTGATTTTTTCATTGATGCGCTCCCAGTATACTTCGCGGGCGTTGGAGAAACTTTCATGAGGTGCCCGCGCACCACAGAAAGCCGATCGATGTGTCGGTGGTGGATCAGGACATCAATTCTACCGCGATTGCCGTGCCTTCCCCGCCGCCGATGCAGGCGGCGGCGATGCCGCGTTTGAGGCCATATTTCCGAAGTGCCGACACCAGCGTGACAACCACCCGCGCGCCTGACGCGCCGATGGGATGACCAAGCGCACAGGCGCCGCCGTGGACGTTCATCTTGTCCTCCGGCAGATCGAGGTCGCGCATCGCGGCCATCGGCACGACGGCAAAGGCCTCGTTGATCTCGAAGAGGTCCACATCCCGGATATCCCAGCCGACGACCTGGCAGAGCTTCCTGATGGCGCCGATCGGCGCAGTGGCAAAGAGATTGGGCTCGCTGGCATAGGTCGCATGGCCGCGGATCAAGGCGAGCGGCGCGACACCCCGCCTCTCGGCCTCCGAATGACGCATGAGAATCAGCGCCGCCGCACCGTCCGAGATCGATGACGCATTCGCCGCCGTCACGGTCCCGCCATCACGGAATGCCGGCTTCAAGGTCGGTATCTTGTCGATGCGGGCCCTGCGCGGCTGCTCGTCGTCATTCACTATGGACGAACCGCTCTTTGACTTTACAGTGAAGGGCACGATCTCGTTCGCGAAGCTTCCATCGCGCATGGCCTTCTGCGCCTTTTCAAGAGAAGCGATGGCAAACGCATCCTGCGCGTCGCGGGTAAACTGATAGGCCTCGGCGCAGTCCTCGGCGAAGCTTCCCATCAACCTCCCCCGGTCATAGGCATCCTCGAGACCGTCGAGGAACATGTGATCGATTACCTTGCCGTGCCTCATGCGATAGCCCGACCGGGCGCGATCGAGCAGGTAAGGTGCGTTGGTCATGCTCTCCATTCCGCCGGCCACAACCACTGTAGCGGAGGCTGCGAGGATGAGGTCATGAGCAAGCATCACCGCTTTCGTGCCCGAGCCACACATCTTGTTCACCGTCGTGGCCCCCACCGACGACGGCAGGCCGGCGCCGATCGCGGCCTGCCGGGCCGGCGCTTGCCCGAGGCCCGCCGTTAGCACGCAACCGAACAAGACCTCGTCGATGCTATCGGGTTGGACACCGGCGCGTTCGAGACCAGCACGGATCACGACGGCGCCGAGTTCGACTGCCGCGATATCTTTAAATTCGCCCTGAAAGCTGCCGAGGGGCGTACGTGCACTGCCCGCGAAAATCACTGGATTGGCCATGTTCATTCCAAGCATCCTTTCATCCACCGCGCCTAGCGCGGCGCCATGCGCAATGCCCCGTCGAGGCGGATCACCTCGCCATTGAGCATCGTGTTTTCGCAAATGTGCTTCACTAGCGCGGCATATTCCTCCGGCCGGCCAAGCCGGGGCGGAAATGGCACGCTTGCCCCGAGGGTGTCCTGAACCTGCTTCGGCATTCCCGATACCATCGGCGTTTCGAAGATGCCCGGAGCGATGGCCACGACGCGTATTCCGTGGCGCGCGAGTTCACGCGCGGCCGGCAATGTGAGTGCCGCCACACCGCCTTTGGATGGTGCATACGCCGCCTGTCCGATCTGCCCGTCGAAAGCGGCGATTGATGCGGTGTTGATGATGATGCCGCGCTCGCCCTCTTCATCCGGCGCTTCTCTTGCAATGACATCAGCCGCCAGCCGCAGCATATTGAAAGTGCCGACAAGGTTGATCGACACAGCCCCGGCGAAGCTTTCAAGCGCGTGCGGACCTGCTTGGCCAAGGATTTTCTCGCCGGGCGCCACACCGGCGCAATTGACCAGGCCATGAATATGGCCAAAAGCCTGCTTGGCAAATGCAAGTGCCTCGGAGATCTCCGCCCCTTCCCCGAGCAGCATGCGAGTTACCGCAGCACCAAGACCCGAGCTCGCACCGGTGACGACGAACGCACTATCCCTGATTTTCACCTCGATCTTCCCCCGCCCGACTTCGAGCACATGTTGCGGAGGAGAAAAGTGGTATACAATGACAATAGATTTGAGATTTGGTGCTGGATTTTGCCATGTTTTCGAATTGGAGGGACTATGGAACGCCGCATGATCGCACCATGCTTCGTGGACGATACGCTCGACTGCCTTCGCCGCAATGGGGTGGATGCGGCAGCACTGCTTGAGAGCGTAGGTTTGCCGCGCGAGATCGACCGGCCAATCTCCTCAGAACAATACGGCGCCTTGTGGCATGCCGTCGCGCAGGCGACGGACGACGAGTTCTTCGGCGAAGGCGCGCGACCCATGCGAGCGGGAAGCTTCGCCTTGCTCTGTCAAGCGATCCTGTCGACTTCATCGCTGGAGCATGCACTGCGTCGGGAACTTCGCTTCCTGCGCGTCGTGCTGGATGATCCCCATGGCGAGCTCGTCGTCGAGGATGGGCTTGCCCAGATCGTTCTTAAAGATGCGGGTGAGGTCCGATCGGCGTTTGCCTATCGCACGTTCTGGATCATCGTCCACGGCGTCAATTGTTGGCTCGTCGGTCGTCGCCTGCCGATCCGGCGGGTCGATTTCCGCTGTAGCGCGCCGCCGGTCGGCACCGACTATCGCCTGTTTTTCGGAGCACCAGTACGCTTTGACCAGCCGCAGACCCGGCTCATATTTGATGCCCAATTCCTCAAGCTTCCGCCAATCCGTGACGAGCGTTCGCTGCGCGACTTCCTGCGACATGCGCCCGCCAATATCTTGGTTCGCTATCGCCATGACGCCGGCCTGGCGGCGACTATCCGAGAGAAGCTGCACGCCAGTTCGCCTTCGGCGTGGCCGAGCCTCGAAGTACTTGCCGATCGCCTGCGATTGTCCGTCGCCACTCTTCGGCGAAGACTGCAACTCGAAGGGGAGAACTATCGCTCGCTGAAAGATGAGATGCGCAGGGCCTTGGCGATGGAAGCGCTGCTCAACGGAAATCTGAGCGTCGCGGATCTGGCCATCGAACTCGGCTTCTCCGAGCCCAGCGCATTTCATCGCGCATTTCGCAAGTGGGCAGGTGTTAGCCCTGCCTCGTTTCGTAGAAATACAAGAAAGGTCGACTGAGTGCTTCTGACTGCGCGACTGCTGGCCGGAGGTCTCTGGCCCACCTATGCCGATATGGGTCAACTGGAGAATGCCGTCCTCAATCTCGCGGTCAACGCAAGGGATGCGATGCCGAGTGGGGGCAAGTTGACAATCGAGACAGCCAATGCCGAACTTGACGACCGGTACGCGCGCCTGCAATCCAGTCTTGTCCTTGATGCTGCGGGACTTTTATTCGAACGAAAGGATGGAGCAGCCTGCACGACTTTCGTTATCCTGTTCAACCTCGCTCAAAATCGGAATGGAACCTTTGATCGGGCAATGGACGCCTTGATGGGCCTTAGCAAAGCGTCGCAACACTGAAAACAGGATCGACTGCCCCGGAAGTACGCCCTTAGATCTTCTGCCTATGCGGCTCCCCTCATAGCAACCGGCCCCAGCTCCGCAGACAGCCATGGATCCACCGACAAACCCTTTCGGAGCAGACCATGGCTCCAGCGGTTGCGTGATTGAGGAGCCAGCAAGGGCGGGCTTAGACGAGCAGGTACCAGCATATACAGACGGCATGGGTCCATGAAACCTGGCGATACAAACCTGAGCCCATGATACCGCGCAAGATCAAATCGGTACTTGCGGCGAGCAGGCTGCTTCGCTGCAGATCGAAGCGGAACGTCAGGTCGCCTAAAGCATCGGCGATGAAAAAGCGTCTAACGAAAAACTTCGCCGTAGCATCAGGAGCCGCGGTTCGAAATCGAAGCATGCCAAGCCAGCCTCATTGAAAGTGGCCGGTCGTTAGACGGCTCGTCCACGCGCTCCACCTCCCTAGTATGGCGGGAAGCGTCTGCTCAGCCATGAAACCGCCAATCGGTTAACTTCTTGCGGCTTCTCTTCTGGTGTCCAATGCCAACAGTCGGGGACAACGTGTTTCTCTAGGTCTTTCACGTAAGCGCCCATTTGATCTGTCATGCTTGGTCTCAGCACCACGTCGTTCTCTGCCGAGATCATCAGCGAGGGGACGTGGATGTTCTGGTCGACATCGAGACCCGCTTTCCAGTTTCTGGATATGTTGCGGTACCAATTGATGGCCGGAGTGAAGCCCGCGGGATTGGACTGTTGCACATAGTGTTCCAATTCCTGCGCATTCAAAACGTCCTTGCCAGGCAGTTTCTCGGGGAGTGGCTTGCCGTAGTATTCCATGTTTGCGACTTCCGCAGGGAGGTTACCCCAGTCCTTGGGTGTGCCGAGGTCTTTGCGGTAGGATGCCCTGAGCGTGCCGCGTGGATCCTTGTCCATCGCGGTATCGGCGGATTTGCCATTCTGGAACTTCAGCACGTACATTTCAGGGCTATAGATACCGCGCATCTGCGCGATCGGATCAACCTTAGGATCGGCAACGAAGGACTGGCCATCAGGTAGGACGGCCTTAACGAGCTCGGGATGGAGCCAGAGCATCCAATGCGGTATAAACGGCGTGTTGACTGCAATGACTCCCGCGACCCTGTCTTCGTGGAACAGCGGCATTTGCCATGCAAGCAACCCGCCCCAGTCGTGGCCCATGAAGACTGCCTTGGGAATCGACAGTGCGTCGAGCAGACCCACGAGGTCCGCCGTGAGGTGCGCGATATCATAGTCTTCGACTGCGGTGGGCGCATCGCTTTTGCCATAGCCGCGGAGGTCGGGAACGATGACCCGATATCCCGCAGCCACGAATTCCGGGATCTGATGCCGCCAGGTAAACGCTATGCCTGGAAAACCGTGCAAAAGAACCACGGCAGGACCGGATACCGCTTCATGGACCGATAGTTTGATGCCGTTCGTTGTGACGATTCGGGAAGGTGGCATAGCCGGGGATTGCGCGAAGACGGGAATGGCCGACGTTGCGACGACCGTGCCAGACCCATCAAGAATGCCCTGCGAGAGAACTTGATCATGATTTTACCTCAAATGGAGACCGGATTTTTTAGCCTGGTCTGAAGCGGTCTACGCCGACGTTAAACGGTCCTTGCGCACAGGCGTGTAGCCAGACCGACCGATCGACCTGCCTATGAACCGGGTGAATCGAGCGTCTGGACACTTCCGCCACTTGCCTCAAGCCGCTTGAAATACGCATCGGCGTTCAGGATTTGGTGGGGAAAGTATAGCCCGGGGGAAACCGCCGGGTTGCCGTCGAGCCCTGAGAGCCTTTCCAGCATCATGGAGACGCCCAGCCCCGTAAGAGGCGCGGTTCCCTTTGAATGAATGACTGCATGCCGGGTTCTAAGCCGTTGCCCAGATCGGTCCTCCCCCGAGAGTTCGACAATGATCTCGGTAGACATCTGCCCGCCGCCACGCCGCGTGGAGCTCACTCCGGTGGCGATATTGAAGCGGACATCAGGAGCACCTGTCGCGGTAGCCAGGCCGACAATGTCGATGGACGAAAACGCTGAGGCATCGATGACGGTACCATCTACTGCTGAAAACCTGGCTTTGACATCTTCGCCTTGCAGCCAGAGATAACTGAAATTAGTTCGTACGAGCGATGCAGGGAGTGTCTTTTCCAGACGCTCGAAGTCGACGGCCACTGTTGGACCGCCGGTATCTTCTTCGTCGACGAGCGCATTGATGAGAATCTCGTCTACCCTACCAAATGCCTCCGCAAACCTTAGCGCGGGGACTGTCGCCGCACCGACAAGCCATTCCGCTCCAAGAACGACCGGCGCGTTGTCCGGCCTATACATGAAGGCGCCGACCTCGGGGGAAATCTCGTGTATCCCCCACGAAATGCTCACATGGGGAACGCCGCGAGACTGAGCAAAACGAAGTCCGGCGACCTTGTGGTCCGGGAAAAAGATGGCAACGGCGCTTACGGGTCGCTGACCGAGTCCCATTAAGGTTGGGACCGCATTGCTCAAACCGAATATGTCCTTTGGCACGTTCCAGTCGGTGGATTCAAAAGATCGGGAGCCCAAAAGCAGTTTAAAGCTCCCGAACTTCGGGCCCGTGGGTGTTCAGTCGACGTGTTGTATAACACCGTGCGTCCGCATTCATCACTGAACACCTAAGTAAACCCGGACTACCCGATGGGGCGGACCAGATTAAGAAGTGACAGAATTTCCATCGCTTCTTATTACTGAGGGTCGCGGCAACAATCCCGATAGACAGTTGCCGCTAGACATCTTTAATCACCAGCGGCATACAAGAGAGCTATATCTTCATGATAGCTCTTGCAGGGGCCGTCCACGAACAGCACAACAGCCCTTCGCCTTTCAACTACTACGGAACAGCCATTCGCGAAGTAATAGTTTCGATCACCCCTTTTCGTCTTAACCATTGTAGGCACCTCATCCTGCGGCCTATCGTTTTGCACAACAGGTTGCGGTGGGGCCGACCACATTTCGGCATCGCTGACAGAAGCACGGCCCGCTCGTTTGTCGTATATGCAAAGTTTTGATACCGACGATCCGCGTGTCTTATCCGAGATCAACATTGCGGCCACACCCATTCGATCATCGAAACCAACAATCGTCGAGGCGCGATAATTGCGAAGGCCGCTAGCGGCCACGCAAGCCTTCGTGACTTTGGCGTCAAAGGCCGTCCATGCATCCCCGCTGGATGCGCTGGCAGGGCTGCTGAGTGCGAGGAAAGCGACGCTGACAGCGCTGGCAGCAATACGACTTATCATTTAATTTTTCCTAAGTGTTGCGTTTCAAGATTGGGTTCATATCGAGAACTGCGGCCCTTTGATGTCCCTGCCATGAGCTCACACTCTGGTGGTGCCAAAAACATCTTTCGCAGCGTGGAAAACGTTGCTGGTCCCATGAGCGAAAAGCCGTACAACGAGAGACCTCAAAGACGGGCGCTCTGACTGTATAGCCGCTCTCTAAAAAGGATCACCGAGGGCGCCTGCTACCCGGCTTTTACTAAGCGAGAACTTCGATCCTTCATGTCGCTTGCGTAGCGTGCCGTTCGCCGGGCATGCCGACGGGTGATTTCAATACAAGCCATGCTGAACTCCATCGAGTCTTTACAAATCCTAATGAATCATAACCTATTGAAATCAGTCACTTATTTGACGCGGCCTCTAACAGTTGTTATCGTAAGTATCCGATGTCCTTATCGCCCAATGACCGGGCAGCCGCGAACGTTTGCGACGATCGTGCGATATTCACCCCGGCGACGGCCTTCGACGACGACGCGTCGTGGGCTGACATCAACGATCTGCGCGCGTCGCAGGCCAAAATCGCGGGCCTTTTCCTGGGCCAGCCCCGGTGCGCAGCGACCGCGGCGTTCGCCGCGATCCCAGCCTGGACGGCGGCCGTCGCGACCCCAGTCGCGTTCGTCACCGCCGCGCTCGTGGTCGCGGACCTGGACATCAACGATACCGTCTGAACTCAGCCGGGCTCGAAGAGCCTCAATCGATACCTTGCGAGCCGCTGGTGCTCAGACGTGGACAATAGGGCTGAAGATTGCAGGAACATGGAGCGTCTCAAAATTCAGCATGATCGTATGAATCGATTCTGATATCCGCGACCTTTAGAACAACCACAGTGACGATGCAATTTCCGGTTAAACTGCAGAAGCGACCGGCTCGACCGCACTACGTTGGGCCTCCGGAAAACTAAGTGGGTCTGGCTCAGGCACGTGCCTGCGCCGGCCCGGTAAAGATAAGACGCGACAACATGGCATCGAGCGAACCGCGATATGCAAACAGGAAATCAAAGTCGCTAAGCGTGCCGAGTTTGACATCCCCCCAGACGCCCTACCGCTCCGTGGACCTGAAGGCGCATAGAACAGCGACGGACAGCGACTGCTCGATCGGCGAAATCGGCGAGGATTAACCTCAGAGTGATCTCACAAAGCGGGCGATGCCATCCACTACGCCCGGCGCCAATGGAAGATTGTCCGCTATGTAGGTCGAAATGTTGGCGGTCCGCTCATCCGAGCCGACCTCTTTCAGGACGTGGTTGGTATCCGGGAGAATGACGAGCGTGGCGCTTGGCGCGGCTTGTTTTAGTCGATTGGCATCGGCGACCGACACCTGAAGGTCTCGCTGCCCCTGCACGATAAGGATCGGTTTGGCGATTTTTGCCGCTAGCACTGCGGGATCGAGCAAAGCTGCTGATGAGAAACCTTTGCACATCGGCGCTGAAAAGGGGTGCAAGTTCTGGGCGGCAACTTCGTCCCATCTACACGCCGCCCAGTTGACAGTTCGTCGATCGCCTAGTCGACCGCGTCCATCAGCGGTGCGTTGGCGGGACTGGCGTTCAACTGCTCCCTGATCACATCTGCGAGCGGTCGCCCCGCCGCGGCGACGAGGATCACCCCGCAGATGTGATCCGCTTTTGTGGCGGCCGCTAATGCCACCAGGCCGCCCTCGCTGTGCCCTAGAAGCCATACACATTCGGCTCCGGTCCGAACACGGACCGCATCGACCCAGGCGCTGGTATCGTCGACGTAGTCGTCGATCGTCACTGCATTGGCGTCGATCACGGCATCCTGGCTGCCGAACAGGCCGCGCTTATCGATGCGGACGCTGCCAATTCCTCGCCCGGCCAGACCTTCGGCCAGCAACCGATAGGGCGCAGCGCGCACGCCCAGTGGACTGTTGCCGTCCCGATCGGTAGGACCGGAACCAGGTATCATCAAGATCATCGGCGCGTCCTTGGCCGGATGAACCATCGTTCCGCGCAGCGGCCCGTGGGGACCCGGAGCCTCGATGTCGCTGCTGAGTTGGGTCGAGGTGCCAACGGCAAGTATGGTCGCTACCAGAGCGGACAGCATGTAATACTCCATGCAAATTGAGGTCAGGTTGGGGTGCTGGCGAAGGGCGGACATAGTGAATCGGTTCCGACACCCGCAGTACATCGGCCACACACGTCAAACGCCTTGCCCCTGTTGAGCATGTCGACCAACTGCGGGCCGAGGGGATGCGCCAACGCGCTGGTACACCTTGCTGCCTTCCTTTTTCTTGGTCGCGAAAAGACGAATGACGCTGCCAAGCAACTGATGCGGCTCAGTCGGCTAATGCAAGGGCGCTAGCGCATCATGAAGACGAGGACAGTAAAGACCTAGACGGGTTCGCCTTGATGGAATACGAACCAGCGATCATCCCGTTTGTATACGACGCCCAGAACATTCATCAAGGCTCGAAATTGGGAATGCCGATCTGCAAGGCTACCTCTCGAACTCACGATACAGCTCGGCCGTCGGTGCGTACGTATCGATCGTGTCGGCGACCTTGGCGGTCATCGGCAGGCATTTTTCTTTTCCGCGTCCAAAACCGCTTGAACGTTCAACCGTCTCGCCCGCCGTGTCGATCACGAGCTTCTGGGAAAGCTCCGCTTTCGCAGCCACATTCGTCAGCTCGTCCTCCAACACCGCCGCCATCTTTTTTGTGCGGGCGAAATTCGGCGCGGTCCCTACAACAGACCATGACGCTTACCTGAAATTCAGGTCATAAGCTCTTCGATACGCTCTTGTTGCCGGGAAGTGCTTCTGCAGCTTCCGGTATCAACAGGCAGACCACTTAGTTCCTGCAGCCGTGTACCCCAATTGCACATACTGACAAGCACAGGTTCCAGTGATTTTCCCAACTCCGTTAGTTGGTACTCCACCTTCGGTGGGATCTCTGGATAAATGGTGCGGTCTATAATGCCGTCGGCTTCCAGTTCCCGGAGCTGAAGCGTAATCATCCTTGGCGTTGCGGCCGGAGTGAGACGGCAAATCGCGTTGAACCGCAATTTGCCATCGAGC
Organism: Pararhizobium sp. PWRC1-1; assembly: GCF_049897905.1. NCBI lineage: Bacteria > Pseudomonadati > Pseudomonadota > Alphaproteobacteria > Hyphomicrobiales > Rhizobiaceae > Pararhizobium > Pararhizobium sp. PWRC1-1. Next base: position 23,674 of record NZ_JAFCXE010000038.1, read on the forward strand.
AGATGAAACAGGATCACCGGCTTCCACAGCCCCCCGATGACCGAAATTGTCGCTTCCACCGCGCATCCAGTCCGGTTGGCTGTACTGCGCTTACGCTTAGATCTGACACTATCATCCATGATACTACATGCTCTTTTTGTACGTACTTCAATTGGCAGCATTATACCCCTATTTTTGCAGCTGTGTAAAGGAAACGCGCTGGCACCGAAGTGTCCGTTCCAGCCGTTTAATCTCAAAAAAGGAGCAGGGCCTCACAATGTCTACGAAACAAAAGCCGCTTATTTCGGTGGTTGGCGCAACCAGCAAGCAAGGCCGAAGCGTGGCCACGACACTTCTCAAGAGCGATCAATACAGGGTCCGTACCTTGACCCGGAACCGTGATTCCGAAGAGGCTCGTAGCCTCGCAGCTCTCGGTGCAGAAGTTGTGGTCGCGCCGCTAGGGCCCGGCCATCAGAAAGAACTTGTTGCAGCGTTTGCGGGCGCGGATGGTGCATACCTGATGACGCCGCAGCTTCTGCCCCAAGACAACGCCGAATTCGCCCTCGGCAAACAACTGGCCGATGCAGCCGTTGAAGCGGGCGTCGGTCACATCGTGTTTTCGACGTTAGAGAATGTTGCAAAGATCTCGGGTGGAAAGAAGTTCACGCCCCACTTCACTGACAAGGCGCTCGTTGCCGATTACATTCGCACACTGCCAGTTACGCACTCGTTCGTCTCTCTCGCATTCTTTTATACGAACCTACTTGAGTATTACGTCCCGCAGATGGAAGGGGACACGCTCCTCATGCCAATCTACCTCCCTGAGGACTTCCGCGCACCGTTCGTCGATCCGACGACAGCAACGGGACCGGCCGTCCTGTCTGTGCTGTCCGACCCTGCGACCTTCAATGGAAAGACACTTCCGATCGTCGGCGACATCATTTCCCCGCGCGAGATGGTCGAAACTTTCCAGCGTGTGACTGGCATCAGGGCAGAATACCGGAGCGCGTTTAAGCGCGACGAACTTCTGAAATACTTTCCGGGATTTGGTGCCAACGAGCTTCTTGTCGATGAATTGATCGGCATGGTCGAGTATGCGGTCGAGTACGGCTACTTCAACAAAGAACGCGACCTGGAATGGAGCCGCCGCTTGGATCCGAATGCGCTCTCCTGGGAGCAGTTCTTGAAGTCGACCGACTGGCGTGGCGACAAGACGCAGTTCGGCCTTTGAACAAGTCTCTCGGGGCGACAACTGCCGTAAAATGGTAACGCGGTTGTCGACATCAAACTATCAGGGGCTGGCATCCGCGTTATGCGGCGCTTCCCAGTAATAATTGCATTCAGACCCGACAACAATAGTGAGAACGATATGAGCGTTGAAGACAACAAGCGCATCGTGCGCGAGTTCTGCGATCACTTTAGAACATCGAACGCTGATGGTCTCATTGATGGTATGACAGAAGATGCAACCTGGTGGGTCAACGGAAAGCCGCACCTGTTTCCGTCCGCCGGGACAAAGACGAAAGCGGAAGCTGCGAACATGCTCCGTAACATGCTTGCGGCCTATTCAAACGGTCTTGATATGAAAGTCCTGAACATGATCGGCGAAGGCGATAGCGTCGCCGCTGAGGCGCGTTCGCAGGCACTCACAAAGTCCGGCAAGGTCTACGAGAACGAATACTTTATCCTGTTCAGGATCCGCGACGGAAAGATCGCAAGTGTGAGGGAATATACCGACCTTATGCACGTGCAGGAGACGTTTGGCTGAGGCGCGTGTGGGTTGTTAGGCACGGTCGCATCGATCTCACGAATGCTATGGCGACCGATTTCCAGTTTAACAGCCCCTTGCTTCGTTCTGCAGCGGGATGCAACAGTAACATGCGCCAAGGGCTGATCGAAGGTCTTGTCGGTTACCTGTGATTCGCACCGAATTGGAAGATCACTCTGGGACTAACAATACCCTGTTGGAAAGGGTTGAGCGATTGCCCAGATTCTTCGAAGAGGTCTACAATGCCAAGCGGCTGCACTCGGCCCTTGGCTACAGATCGCCAGCAGAATTTGAAACCCAACTCGCCCAGCGCGTGGCTTAGTTTGAAGCGTCTCGCTCGTCCAGCTGGAGCTTCCATCTCCAACTGTGTAGAAAGCGGCCCCTTAGAGAAGCGTGGTATCAGACGCTGTCCCGTTGTTCAACTAGCCTGTTGCGTTGACTTGCCGATGAGATATGCGCGCACAGCCCCATCCTCCGTCAAGCCGATGGCCCGCCTGAAAGCCGTTGCGGTGGCATGTCGGTCGGTGGCCAGCTGCTGCAGCAATTGCGCCTTGAGTGCCCAGAACGGTTGGTAGTCCCCCGTCATCGCTTCGGGCAGCTGAGCCAGTTCATGAAGACCCGCTTCAGCGCCATGCATCTCGGCAGTGGCTGCCGCCAGCCCCACCAGATTGCCGATCGTGGGTGCCTTCTGCGCCAATAGCCCATGCAGCGTCCACGCCGGCAGGCGCAAATCCGCGCCCATCATGCGCGATTGCACCAACACCGACTGGATCGCCGCCTCCAGCTGGAAACGTCCTGGCTGCTTGAGCCCTCCGGCAGTTCGCAATTTTTCCTCAGCCTCGCGCGCCATCGGCAGATTCCAGAGCGCCGTATCCTGCTCGGCCAGCGGCACATAGCGCCCCTCCACCCGCCGCGCGGCGCTGCGGCTTTCGCAAAACAGCATCAGCGCCAGAAGGCCCCGCGCCTCGGCGTCTTCTGGCCGCAGTTCCACCAGCACCCGCGCCAGCCAGATCGCTTCTTCGGTCAGCCCCTTGCGCGTCTGATCGTCGCTACCCGTGCTGTCCCAGCCCTGCCCATAAGCGGCGTAGATCGCCTCGAGCACATCGCCCATGCGCTCACCCAGTTCGTCTTCCTCTGGCATTTCAAAGGCAATCCCCGTGTACTTGATGCGCGCCTTGGCCCGGCTTAGCCGCCGCCCCATCGTATCGGGCGAAACCAGGAACGAAGATGCAATACGCTCCGCCGTCAACCCGAGCACTGTTTGCAGCATCAGCGGCGTGCGCGCGGCAGCATCGATCGCCGGGTGGCCGCACACAAACATCAGCTCCAGCCGCTTGTCGGCAATCCTAGGCATTTCCTCGGTTTCTGTAGGTGCCAGCACCAGGAGGCTGATGGCCATTTGTTCGCGTGTTTTCCGCGCCCGCGCGCCATCGCGCAGCCGGTTTCGCGCTGCTACCATCAGCCAGGCATCGGGGTTGGCCGGCACGCCTTGTGTAGGCCAGATGTCGAGCGCCCGGGCAAACGCCTCGGCCAGGGCGTCTTCGGCTGCGGCCACGTCCCGCCATTTCCGCGCAAGATACGCGAGAAGACGCCCATAGGAGGTGCGGGCAGCATTCTCCGCCGCCCGCCGCCCGTGTTCGTGAAGGCTGCCGTCCACCACTTAGCCTTGGTTGGGCGGAGGCAGCACGGGGCGCACTTCGGTAGCCCCGTTGGAAGCCGCAGGGCTGCGCGCCGCCCAGGACAGCGCCGCATCGAGATCCGGAACCTCGATCACGACGTAACCGGCCAGCTGTTCCTTAGTAGCGGCCACCGGCCCGTCCTGCACCAGGCGTTTACCGGCTTGAAGGCGCACCGTGGTAGCCGTGGAGGGCGGCCTCAGCGCATCGCCCTTGATCACCACACCCGCTTCGTACAGGGCGCCGATATAGGCGTTCCAGGCCCCCCAATAGGGTCCGGCATGTTCGGGGTTGTCGATCTTGGCGAACTCGGCCTCGTTCTCATAAAATATCATCATGTACTGCATTTTGGGTCCCTTGGTTACTGAGGCGGATCATCCGGCTCTGCAACACTGACGCGGCTAGAGCTGCCATTTGGACAGAGCCTAAAACATTTTCGGCCAACAGAACAGCCACCGGCGAAGCCAGCGCTTATGACGACAGGCGGCCGCTTGTCGGCAATCATGGGCATTTCCTCGGTTTCTGTCGGTTGCACCAGGAGGCTGCTGATCGTTTGTTCGCGTGTTTTCCGCGCCTGCGCGCCATCGCGCAGCCGGTTTTGCGCCGCCACCATCAGCCAGGCATCGGGGCTGGCCGGCACGCCTTTCGTGGGCCAGATGTCGAGCGCTTGGGCAAAGACCTCCGCGAGCGCATCTTCAGCCGCCGCCACGTCGCGCCATGCTCGCGCGAGATACGCGAGGAGGCGCCCATAGGAGGTGTGGGCAGCGCTCCGCCGCCCGCTGCCCGTGTTCTTGAAGGCTGCCGTCCACCGCTCAGCGTTGGGTGGGCAGATGCTGCACGGGGCGCACTTCGGTAGCCCCGTGGGAAGCCGAAGGGCTGCGCGCCGCCCAGGACAGCGCCGCATCGAGGTCCGGCACCTCGATCACGACATAACCGCCCAGCTGTTCCTTGGTAGCCGCCACTGGTCCGTCCTGTACCAGGCGGTTGCCGCCTTCAAGCCGTACCGTGGTTGCCGCCGCAGGGGGCATGAGCGGGTCGCCCTTGAGGACGACGCCTGACTTGTACAGCGCATTTACATAGGCGTTCCAGGCGTCCCAATAGGGTCCGGCACGTTCGTCCTGGTCGCGCTGGGCAGCGATCTCGGCCTCGTTCTCATAAAACATCAGCATGTATTGCATTATGGGTCCCTGTCCTTGGTTTCTGAGGCGGACTATCCGGCTCTGCAACACTGACGCGGCCAGAGCCGCCATTCGGACAGGGGCCAAAAACATTTTTGGCCAACAGAAAAACCACCGGCGAACCAAGCGCCTATGACGACAGGCGCGCTTGTCCAGAATCATGTGCGCTTTGCCGGTTCGCCCGCTACTGGTAGCTTCAACCGCAACCCAGGAGAGAACCATGGAACACCAGCGACTTGGCAAGAGCGGCCTCAAGGTTTCCCGGCTCTGCCTGGGCTGCACGACGTATGGGGCGCCCGACCGCCTGCCGCGACAGCTTCAGAGATGAAATGGCAGCCGGAACTCGGCTCTCCGTGATTCGCTCAACTGCGGAGCCTACTTCGACAAAGGCATACAATGCCGCGGCGGTCGCCAGCACGGCGAGCGCGCTTGTTGCGATGAACGCCATCAGCAGTCGACCACGAATGCCAAGACGTTCCATCACCATCGCGACGGATGCGACCACGTTGGGGAGAGCGGCCTATTCGATTGGGACATACGTGCCGGCCTTCCAAACGTACCAGACCGGGGTCTGGGTGGTGATGTCGCCCTTGGTATCGAATGCGATCGGGCCTATGACCGTTGTGAATTCGTTCTCCCGAAGTGCCACGATAACCGCCTGCAACTCCAACGATCCCGCCTTATCGACAGCGGCTGCCCAAGTCTGGATCGCGGCATACGTCAGAAGCGTGTATCCCTCCGGATCGAAGCCGTCGGCGCGAAACCGTTTGATCACCTCCAAGGCGTTGGGGTTTAAGCGAGGGTCGGGAAACGAGGTGAAGCGCGTACCTTCGGCCGCTGGGCCGGCGATCAGGCCGAATTCCTCAGTGGCCAGCACGCCCGAGCCGGTTACGAGCTGGACGTTGTAACCTCTATCCCGTGCTGCACGGATCAGGAGACCCATCTCGGTCTGATAGCCGCCGACGTAAAGCACCGCAATATTGGCACTCTGCAGCTCGACAATCTCGGCCGAATAGTCGGACTTGCCCGGCTCGAAGGACTTGTAGATGGCTTCAGTCACGCCACGCTTGCTCAGCTGTTCCCTGGTAGAATCCGCGAGTCCCTTTCCAAACACCGTATTGTCATGAAGGATTGCGATCTGTGGGCCTTTCCAGTTATCGGCCAGATAATTGCCGTCCATAACGCCATCCGCGTCGTCGCGGATGATGACGCGGAACACATTTGCCCGCCCAAGCTCGGTCAAAGTGGGATTGCTCGAGGCCGGCGAGATCATCAAGACGCCAACCTTCTCGTAGATGCTCGAAGCAGGTATGGAAGCCCCGGAACAATAGTGGCCGGCGACGAAAATAGCACCGTCGCTCACCAATTTCCGAGCGGCGGCGACGCCCTGGTCAGGATCGCAAAAGTCGTCGGCGGTCAGAAGTCGGACATGTTCGCCGAGGACGCCGCCGGCAGTGTTTATATCCATCACGGCCAGCTCTGCCCCGCGCTGCATCTGCTCGCCGGGCCAGGCATTTGCTCCACTCATAGGGCCTGCTACGCCGATCAGCACCTCCGCTTGCACGCTAGCGACGAAAGCGATGCTCAAGATGCCAGCGCAAAAAAACGAGCGCATCAGTGCCCCCTTCGTTAAGGTACATTAGAACATACTAAAAGGATGGTCGCACGTTAATTCTGTCGTGGTTCGATGCTAAGACAGCTCATCAGTTCGGCATCTTTCCCCTGGAGCTCAGAAATTCCTACTTCACCGGCGCGTATCCGCCGCCGTTCCAGACGTCCCAAATCCAGCTCGAACCCCTGACATCCCCCTTGTTGTCGAAACCAATTGGACCCAGCACAGTATTAAACTGGTGGCTGCGCAGCGATGAGATCACCGCCGGCAACTCCAGAGAGCCCGCCATCTCGACCGCCTGTGCCCAGGCTTGGGCAGCGCCATACGTGTGCAGGGTCTGACCCGTCGGCTCGAACTTTTCGACTTCCCGCGATGACCCCAAAGTCCTCCGAAGAGACCCCATCGCCAGCAACGAGCGGAACAGAATAGCCACGCTCTTTGGCCGCACGGGCAATAAGCGCCACTTCGGCCTGGCGGCCACCCAGATACAGGACGGCGATGTCGGCTGCTTGAAGCTCAGCCACTTCGTTGGAATAGTCGCTGCTCCCCGGCGCGTATGGCCGGTGGACGGCTTCTGCTATGCCGCGCTTGTTCAGTTGTTTTTTCGTCGCATCGGCGAGGCCTTTGCCATAGGTCGTTCCATCGTGAAGGATCGCGATCTTCCTGTCGCCCCAGTGATCGGCTGGGTAGTCGCGGCGCCACACCCTGCATGTCGTCGCGGCCGATGACGCGAAAGACGTTGGCGCGCCCTTGCTCGGTGAGCGCCGGGTTTGTGGACGACGGAGAAATTTGCAGGCCCCCCGCCGCCCTCATACACCTTCGATGCTGGGGTTGATGCGTCGGAACAGGCATGCCCGACGACAAAGACGACGCCGTCGCTGACCAGTTTTTTGGGCGGCGGCAACAGCCTGCTCTGCATCGCAGCTTGCCTATCATCCCTCGCCGCTTTTGCAGGATATTGATGCGGCGACGCTCATCCTGCGGGGCGAGGAGGACATGATCGCAACTGAGGTGCATCAGGCCCAGATGAAAGATGCGATCGTCGGCGCGGAGCTCATTTCTCTTCCCGGTAGCGGCCATAACATCCATTGGGAAGACCCCGTGGCCGGCCTGATCTTAACGTTTCTGGAGCGTCTGTGACCGCTTCTGGCGTGTTCCCGTCGTGAGCGCGCCGATTGCAACATCTTCAAAAGCCAGCCATTCTACGAGCGTTCGCCGGGAGCGGTGCCGTGAATGAACTCGAAATCGCCAATCAGGAATTTTCGCAGTTGGCGGAGGAGGCAGTGGCTCTCGCCGAGGCCTATTGGGTGTCGCTGAAGGAACGTCCGACCTATCTGCGATGTTTCCATCTGGATTGAGGTCCCGGCATCTGTTGGGAAACGCGCTTCCATCTCGCGCCAGACGCGGCAACGCGGTTGCCCTCGTGGGCGAGGCTGTTGAGCCAATACCCCACCATCTCGACAGTACCCAACCTCTTGCGGTGCACATCATCGATGAGTGTCGCC
>NZ_JAFCXE010000039.1:0-27776 GCF_049897905.1 Pararhizobium sp. PWRC1-1
CAAAACCTCAAAGGTTCGAGGGTGATTCACACTGTCGCTCATAGGATTCTCCGCATGATTCATGCAGAAAATCGCCGATCAGCAGTCCTAAAGATACGTGGGATGGCCTACGCGCTTACTGTCAAAGATGGATATGATGTCTGGTGACATGGGCATGGGCGACATGATGACCGACTATCAGAAGGCATCAATGGAAGGCATGAAGTCGATGCACATGAACATGATGCAGGGCATGATGAAGAAGGACGCCGACGTTGCCTTCGTTTGCGGGATGATCGCCCATCACATGGGTGCGATCAGCATGTCCGAGGTCGAGCTGAAATATGGTGACAATGAATGGGCCAAAAAGACGGCCCAAAAGATCATCGAGGCGCAGACCAAAGAAATCGCCGAGATGACTGAGTGGCTCGACAAGGAAGCAAAGTAGGAAGGGAGTAGGAGCATGCATCACCTTTCAGACGAAATGAAAACGTGCATCGACAACTGCCTGTGCTGCTACAGCGAGTGCCTGTCGATGGCGATGGGCCACTGCCTGGAAATGGGCGGCAAGCACACCGAGCCGCAACATTTCAAGCTCATGATAGCCTGCGCGGAAATCTGCCGAACTTCGGCTCATTTTATGCTCATTGGTTCAGAGCATCACAAGCACGTCTGCCGAGAGTGCGCCGAAATCTGCGCTCAATGCGCCGAGGATTGTGAGCATGTTGGGGACATGGAGTCGTGTGTGGCGGCTTGCCGTCGCTGTGCGGAGAGTTGCACTAAGATGGCGGCCTGAAAAGTTGGGGGAGAGCACTGTCATCCGTGCTCTCCCCCAACACGCAGTATCATCGAGCCTTTGCCCCTTCCAGCCAGTAGGCGATCAAACTCGCGGCCCAAAGGGCGAAGAGAGCAAGCAGTGCCCACCTGAAGTCGGAGTTGATCGCGAAATTGACGGCTGTCATCGTCCCAATCGAAGCCGCGCCGCCAAGGATGGAGCCGAACACTGCTATGGGCTCTCGCGAACGGAAGGCTGTAGCGGCAAGCGTAATCATAAGAATACCCGTTGCCATTGCGAAGCCTCCAAGGACCACAAAGACATACCCAAGCCAATCTCTCAAGCGCTGCCCGAGAGCTGACAGGTCGGCGTCGGTCAACTGTAGATAACGCACGTCCTCCGGCAGCATGGGCGGGCGAAAGAGAACAAAATAGACCCCGATGCAGACGACGATGATCCCCGTCATCGCCATAAGCACTGCCGAGGGTGACCACTTACTTTTATCGAGCATCGTCTTATCCTCAGAGCGGGCTGCTCTCGTTGATACGTCCATCGCCATCTCGACTGTCGCAGTGTCAGTCAGGACCGAGTTTGGCCGTAAATGCCGCCTTGCCAGCCGCCGCCATCCGGTTAACGCACCATCTTGCGTAGATTGCACCGAGCAAGGTCCCAGCGATCCGGCCAACCACGGAAGTTGGATAGTTGTAGTCGATAAACACGTGGAGACGGCAGAGACGCCCGCTATCCTCTATTTGGAAGCGCATCCGGTAACTTCCGATAACGAGAAGGCGCGGCTCTCCTACCGTTTCCCATGATTTTAGAAACGGTGGTTGCCGCTGAATGACGACTTCCTCCACATATAGTTCCAAACCAGCTACTTTTCCGGTCATCTTGATCACCGAACCGACGCTTCGACCGCGAGCTTTGTCAAAATCATACGCCATGCTCCCCCAAAACATCATTGCTGACGATCTCTGCATGTGCGTGCCGGGGATTGCCTGGTCGTCCATGTAGTCAAATAGCCGTTCTGCCGACGTCGCCACCTCAACATCTGCCTGTGCGGAATGTGCATAGATCAACGTGTTTCATCCTTTTCTACGCGGTCCTCGCTGTGCGAGGTGTGGCCGTGACCACCGTGGCCATGGAATAGATGCAGGACGGGGCAAGCTAACAGGATAGCGTAGGGCACGAGACCAAATGCATGCGCCCAGTGCTCGCGCAGAAGGAAAAAGGCGAAAATAACGCCGAGCGACGCAGCAAGTAGCGTCCAGTTTCGATCCCATCTCATATCCGCACGCTCCTCAATCTCAGGGCATTGCCAATCACGCTTACCGACGAAAGCGCCATGGCGGCCGCTGCGATGATCGGCGACAGCAAAAGTCCGAACGAGGGGTAGAGCACTCCGGCGGCAATGGGTACACCAGCCGCGTTATATATGAAGGCGAAGAACAGGTTCTGCCGGATGTTGTTCATTGTCGCATGACTCAGTTGGCGAGCCCGCACAATCCCTTGCAGATCGCCTTTGAGCAGAGTGACGCCTGCGCTCTCAATCGCGACATCCGTGCCGGTTCCCATAGCAATTCCGACATCTGCAGCAGCCAGGGCAGGGGCGTCGTTCACCCCATCTCCGGCCATGGCGACGATCCGGCCTTCTTCCCGCAAACGCTTGACGATCTTGCTTTTGTCTTCCGGCAGGATTTCGGCCTCGACCTCGGTGATCCCGAGCTTCCGGGCAACTGCGTCGGCCGTGGTCTTGTTGTCGCCGGTCAGCATGACGACCCGGACCCCTGCCTTCAGCAAAGCTTGAACTGCATCTGGCGTCGTCGTTTTGATTGGGTCGGAGATCGCCAAAAGGCCTCCAACACGGCCGTCTATCGCGATGAAGATTACCGTTGCGCCTTCACCCCTCATCGCTTCCGCCTGGCTGGTAAGAGCCGAGACGTCGATATGAGCTTCCTCCATGATGCGGTGGCTGCCTATGATGAGCCTGCGTCCGTCAACGCTTCCCGTGACCCCTTTGCCAACCGGGCTATCGAAATCTTCCGCGACGCCGAGAACCAGCTGCTGTTCCGTCGCCGCGTTGACTATGGCAGTTGCCAGTGGATGCTCGCTTGCCCGTTCCAGTGTTGCCGCCAGTCGCAGCAGTTCGGATTCTGTGAACCCATTTATCGCCGCCATCGAAGTTACCTTGGGTTTCCCCTCGGTCAGGGTTCCGGTCTTGTCGACGACCAATGTGTCGATTTTCTCGAAACGCTCCAGGGCTTCGGCATTCTTGATCAAGACACCAAGACCTGCACCCCGGCCAACGCCCACCATGATCGACATTGGTGTCGCAAGGCCCAATGCGCAGGGGCATGCGATGATGAGCACTGCGACTGCGGCTACAAGGCCGTGGGCAAAGCGCGGTTCTGGTCCCCATATCATCCATGCCGCGAATGCGACGATGGCAATCCCGATCACCACGGGGACGAACCAACCGGAAACTTCGTCGGCCAGGCGCTGGATGGGCGCTCGCGAGCGCTGGGCGTCCGCAACCATGCGGACGATCTGCGCCAGCATGGTGTCGCGGCCGACTTTTCCTGCCTCCATGACGAAGCCACCGGTCTGGTTCATCGTGCCGCCTATCAGCTTTGCACTGACTTCCTTGGTGACGGGCATCGGTTCACCTGTGATCATCGATTCATCAACCGAACTGCGTCCTTCGATAAGGCTGCCATCGACCGGGACCTTTTCACCGGGGCGAACCCGAAGCCGATCCCCGACGACAACCATCTCCAGGTCGATGTCTTCATCGACACCATCGCGGACGCGGCGTGCCGTCTTAGGGGCAAGGTCAAGAAGTGCACGGATGGCACCACCGGTCTGTTCCCGGGCTTGCAACTCCAGCACTTGTCCAAGCAATACCAGTACCGTGATGACGGCTGCAGCTTCGAAATAAATGGCGACCGAACCGTCTGCGGAGCGGAACGTGGCTGGAAACAGATCAGGCGCAAGGGTAGCAACGACGCTGTAAGTCCACGCTACTCCCGTCCCCATTGCTATTAATGTGAACATGTTCAGGCGCATGGTGACGAGCGACTTCCATGCTCGCTCGAAGAATGGAAAGCCTGCCCATAGGACGACAGGTGTAGCAAGCACGAGCTGAATCCAATTGGAGGTCTGGGCACCAAGCACCATGTGAAGATTGGTGAGGTGGCCACCCATCTCCAGCATGAGCACAGGCACGGACAAAAAGAGTCCGATCCAGAAACGGCGACTCATGTCGAGATATTCGGCGCTGGGTCCTGTTTCTGCTGTCACCACTTCCGGTTCCAGCGTCATCCCGCAGATTGGGCAGTTCCCAGGCCCTATTTGCCTTACCTGCGGATGCATAGGGCAAGTGTAAATCACGCCTTCCGTCTGATCGGTGACCGGACTTTTTTCTGCTGCCAGTGTGGCCTGAGCATCGTGCCCGTGATGATGGTGGTGGAGACCTTTATGGCCCTTTTGATCATCCATTGGATTTAACTCCGTGTTGGTTCGTCTCTTGTCCGGGACGTCCCCCTTGGCTAGTCCGAAACTTCGCAAGGAGACGCAGTACGGCGGTGTCGGCAGTTGTTACCGACATGGTCGCCGTGCGGGTATCGCAGGCAACCGACGATCATCCCGCCGTTGAGCGGAGGTGTTCAAACAATGGATCGGGGAGGGCCGAGAGCAGGTGAGGAGCTGAGGCCGGTGATGGACTGCTGAGAATCAAGGTATCGCTGAGCGCCAGAATCGAGGTGAAAAGCACCAGGGTCCGAACCCGGAAGAATGACGTTGCACAGGCTGCATACGCTTTTGCAGCAAGCCCTCTGCTCAGCAGGGTGGAGATCACCTTGTCCATCTACGTCACCCATGGACGTTTCGATATGTGTAACTTGGGGTAAGTCGTTATCGCAGATGAAGGGAGCAGCCTCGGCCATCGGCGCGAAGAGGAACATAATTGCGACCAAAACGGCCAGCAATTCTCTCGCGTGTCTCCCAATGGTTCGGTTTAAGGCAACCATGTTTCGCTCGGACCCATTTATCGTATTCTTGCACTATGCGGTGCGAATGCAGTCGTTGCGTTGACCTTGATCAAACGCGGGACGTTTCCAGACCCGGGGGGCGAGCCTCCATCTGCTGGGATGGCAAAACCGGGAGGCACAGCCTCCTGTAAAACGGAGTGTAGCATGAGGATGAGTGCGAGCGTCGCGAAACTTGCAGTTGGTATGCTCCCGATAGCCGGATTCGCCATCGCGCTGCCTATGGTCGCCGCCCAAACCGCTGCGGCCGAAAGCGTTGTCCAGAGACAGGACGGTATGAAGGCGATGGCAAATGCCGCCAAGACCATCAACGCCATGTTCAAGGCCACGTCTCCCTACGAGGCGAAAACGTTCAAAGCGGCCGCAGAGACCATTCGGGGCCACTCGGGAGCTACCCTATCCGCGCTGTTCGACGGTCCCGCCACCACGGCTGGCTCAAAAGCCAGCCCGAGCGTCGAAACCGAGCGCCAACAGTTTGACAAGTTGGCAAACGATCTTCGTATCTATGCATCCGCGCTGTCTGTTGCCGCTGATCGGAATCCCGATGTTCTGGGCCCCGGAACGCGAATGCAGGGGGGCGAGGCCATTATGGGCGGACCCCTGGCTAAGAAGATCGATGCCGCGCGAGAAGTGGAATCGATGCCCGCTGAGCATTCTTTTCATCTGATGCTTCAAACGTGCACATCGTGCCATGCTCGGTTTCGTATGAAGGCGGATTGATCAGACAACGTTTGCCAGCCCGAACTTGGACGGCACGCCTGTTCCAGTACCAAGGGTTTCAGCGAATCCCTCGATGATCGGGCAGTCCGGACGCTCATCGCCGTGGCAGTGGCTGGCGAGATGCCTGAGCGTCTTCGTCATCGCGGCAATCGCCGCAGCCTTGCGCTCGAGTTCCGCGATGTGTTCAAGCGCAATCGCCTTGACGTCGGAACTTGCGCGCGAACGGTCCCGCCACAGGGCCAAGAGCGTCTTCATTTGTTCGACCGAAAACCCGAGGTCACGGGCACGGCGGATGAATTGCAGCGTATGGACGTCGTTGTCGCCATAGGTTCGGTAGCTCGACTCGGTCCGATGCGCAGGCGTGATCAATTTGATCTGCTCGTAGTAGCGGATCATTTTCGTCGAGACGCCCGAAGCCTTGGATGCTTCACCGATGTTCATCGTGGTTTCCTTCCGTCAAACGGTTTTGAAGCGCCGCAGACGCAGCGCGTTGGCCAGCACGAAGACGCTCGACAGCCCCATCGCGCCAGCGGCGAGGATCGGCGACAGAAGCGTGCCGTTTACCGGATGAAGCACGCCCGCGGCTACCGGAACGAGGCTGACGTTGTAGGCGAAGGCCCAGAACAGGTTCTGCCGGATGTTGCGGATCGTCGCCTTGCTGATGGTGATCGCCCGCGGCACCCCGTTGAGATCACCCGACATCAGCACGACATCGGCGCTCTCGATGGCGATGTCGGTTCCGGTTCCCACAGCAAGACCGACGTCGGCTTCCGTCAGGGCAGGCGCGTCGTTGATGCCGTCACCAATGAACGCCACCTTGCGCCCGCCGCTCCGCAGTTTGCGGACCGCCTCGACCTTGCCGTCCGGCAGGACTTCGGCGACTACCTCGTCGATGCCGAGCTGGCGAGCGATGGCCTGGGCGGTGCGCCTGTTGTCGCCCGTGATCATCGCGACCTTGAGGCCGAGGCCATGCAGGGTCTTGATGGCTTGCGGCGTCGTGTCCTTTATGGGGTCGGCCACCGCGATGATTGCGGCCAGTTTGCCATCGATGGCCACATAGAGCGGAGACTTTCCCGCATCGCCCAGGGCGGCCGCCTGGTCCGCGAAAAACGAGACATCGATTCCGTTCTTGGTCATGGACCGGTCCGCACCAACCAGCACCGTCCGACCGTCGATCCGACCGCTCACGCCGTAGCCGGGAGCAGCCTCGAAATCGGAGACGTTGGAAAGTGAAAGGCCGTCGGCCTTCGCTGCTGCGACGATGGCTTCGGCGATCGGGTGCTCGGACTGCGTCTCCAAGCTGGCCACGAGCAGCAGCGTTTCGGCGCGGTCGAAGCCGTCGCTGACAACGAAGTCTGTCAATTCCGGTCTGCCTTTGGTCAATGTGCCAGTCTTGTCCAATGCTACGACATCGACGTCACGCAGGGTCTGGAGCGCTTCGCCCTTGCGAAAGAGGATGCCGAGTTCGGCTGCGCGCCCAGTGCCGACCATGATGGACGTCGGGGTCGCAAGGCCCATAGCGCAAGGGCAGGCGATGATCAGCACGGCGACGGCGTTGATCAGAGCAAAAGTGAGCGCCGGCGAGGGGCCGAACAGCAGCCAAGCCAGGAAAGTTAGTGCAGCGGCCGCAATTACAGCCGGGACGAACCATCCCGTAACCCGGTCGACGAGCGCCTGGATCGGCAACTTCGAGCCCTGCGCGGCTTCGACCATCTTGATGATCTGGGCAAGAAGCGTGTCCGCGCCGATCTTCGTCGCCTCGAAGGTGAAGGACCCCGTTTTGTTGATTGTGCCGCCAACGACATCGTCGCCAGCGGACTTCTTCACCGGAACGGGTTCGCCAGTGATCATGGACTCGTCCACGTAAGAACCGCCTTCGGTGACGCGACCGTCGACCGGAACTTTCTCGCCGGGGCGGATGCGAACGATGTCGCCAAGCGCCACGTCGCCGATTTCGATCTCGACGAAGTCTTCGCCTCGCTTGACATGGGCGGTCTTCGCCTGAAGGCCGATAAGGTGTTTGATCGCCTGACTGGTCTTGCCTTTGGCGCGCGCCTCAAGGTAGCGGCCGAGCAGGATCAGCGTGACGATTACGGCGGCCGCCTCGTAGTATACGTTGGCGGTGCCAAAAGGCAGGACTCTCGGGAGAAACGTAGCGACGACCGAATAGCCCCAGGCGGCCGAGGTGCCGAGCACGACCAGCGAATTCATATCGGGTGTCCAGCGAAACAGGTTGGGAATACCCTTTCTGAAAAAGCGGATGCCAGGTCCGAAGAGGACAATGGTGGCGAGCACGAACTGGATAAGAAGGTTGTTGCCCATACCGATGGTCACCATGATCCAGTCATGGACGGCCGGGATGAAATGCGACCCCATCTCAAGGACGAAAAGAGGTAGCGTCAGCGCGGCCGACAAGACCAGGGACATCTTCAAGCCCTTGGCCTCGCGGTTACGGCGATCCTCGTTGTCGTCTGCGGGGCTGTCTGCTGTGATACGGCGCACTCCATAGCCCGCGGCAAGCACGCCATTCTCCAGAGCGGAGATCGGCGTTCCGGAAACGATGCGGACGGTCGCCTTCTCGGTCGCCAGATTGACCGTTGCTTGCCTCACACCCGGAACGGAGTTCAGGGCCTTTTCGACGCGGGACACGCACGAGGCACAGGTCATTCCCTCGACACCGAACTCGCGGGTTTCGAGTTTGGGTTCGTAGCCAGCCTTTTCGATCGCCCGGAGAACGGCTTCGGTCGATACCGCTTCGCCGTAGGTGACGGTGGCGCGTTCAGTGGCAAGGTTGACCGTCGCTGAGGCAACGCCCGGAACTGCTGCGATGGCCTTTTCCACCCGCGCGACGCACGATGCGCAGGTCATGCCTTCAATCCCGAAATCAGTCGGAACGGGCAGGGATTTGGATATTTCAATCTTTGATATGGCAGTCATTCGGGTGATCCCTTTGCTAACTGCTCATATATGTAGTCCTTCCAATGATGGGAAGGTCAAGGGCTATTTTGAATTTGTCGTAGGAATTTATCGGGCTAAACGAAGCTGACTTCTGGGCGCTCGATTTCCAGGTTAATGGGAAACGGCACAATTCATTCATCCTTGAGAGGTCCCGCGCGAAGTCCCTTTGCTATCTCACGATACAACGCCTCGGGCGACACCCCTATGTCGTCGGCCAGTTGCGTCCACGCACCTTTGGTAGGAAGAGCGCCATCGTTCCAGGCAAGCCATGCACCGAGCTTTGCTTTGACGGTCTTCAACGACATGATCTCCGCGCGCTTTCGAACCGCCTGAAGCTCGCTTGCAAGGTATGCGGCCCAGAGGTTCGCGAAGGACCCGTCGGCCTCAAGCAGCCTTCTGACATGGGCAACGGGAACCAGGGATACCGTTGTGGGCGACACCGCCAAGCCGTCGCAAAGGTAGGTGTCCGAATAGACGGACGCCTCGGCGAGGATTTTCTCCGCAGTTGCTCTCTGAAGCACTGCCGTGGCTCCGTCCCGCTGATGGCGAACAAGATGAACTGTCCCCGTCCTGACGATGTGCAGCACCCGTACGGGACCTCCCTGTAAAAAGATCAACGCGCCTGCATCGATGGTCCTTTCGGATACCGATAGCGGAGAGAGCCGATAAATGAGATCAGACATGATTGCTATCATGTCACAGCTCCGCCAGATGGCTAAAGGTTTCCGACCGTTCTGGGGAGACCAGCTAATGAAACTGCCTGTATTGCTCGGACTGGCCATCCTGCTGCCGACAGCCGTTGTCGCACAAGAAGTCCATCACGAACACAAGTCCGCCTATGCGGAGGATGAGGCGCGGGCAATCAAGAGCCTATCCGACGACGATATCTCTGAACTACGCCGTGGAGGTGGTTTGGTTTTGCTAAGGCCGCCGAACTCAATGGAATGCCGGGGCCGTCTCATGTCTTGAAAATGGCGGAGCAAATGGCACTCGGCGAGGATCAGAAAAGAAACGTTCTTAGTGTATTCGAAAACATGCAGCGCGAAGCGATCGCGGAAGGTGCGCGGTACGTATCATTGGAAGAAGACCTTGAAGCGAGGTTCCGCGCGCGCGACGTATCGGCGACGGAGCTGAAGGCGGAACTGGCGAGGATCGAAGAGAGCCGCGCGCGTCTGCGGTTTGTCCACCTGGCGGCGCATCTGGAGCTGCTCGACATTTTGACTGAGGCGCAGATCGACACCTACAACAGGTTGCGCGGCTATAAAGAGCCTGGATAACGGCCGCTCCCGGGAGGTTGGGGCGGCCGTTAGAGATGTCACAGTTTTGCGTACGACACTGGATAACCCGCGTCCTCGATCGCCTGGCCGATCACGGCCGGGTCCAGCGTCGTTTCGACGCTCGCCTTCCTAGACGCGAGGTCTACGGTCGCGACGGCAGCCGGATCGGCGGCTTTGATAGCTTTCTCGACGGTGCCCTTGCAGTGGCCGCACGTCATGTTCTGGATGGTGAACTCATACATCTTGATGTCTCCTTTCGATGTGTTGCTATGAATGTGGGGCTTCCAACGGTGGGAGGGTCAAGGGCCTCCAGTCCGGATGTAACGTTTTTTGTATTTCCCGTACACGCGAAGGGATATCAACCACTTGCGACCATGTCCTCGCGTGGAAGCCGTCGATTGCACATTTTCGTGAGATGTCTTCCAATGAAGATGGCTCCGTGCCAGACTAACACCATGAGGCTCATGAAAGTCATCCATCGACTGCTGTTCGTGACCGCCATGCTCGGGATCATCGTCGGTCCCATTGGCATCGGGGCGGCTGACAGTGCCATGGCCGCCTCGGAGCCTGCCGCGATGGATAGTATGGTTGGCATGGGCATGCCTGACGACATGCCATGCTGTCCCGATGAACAACCGAGCGAACCAGACTGCGGGAGCAAGTCGTGCCCGCTAGCCGTGCTCTGTACGACGGCGATCGTCGCTCAGCTGGCGACCTCGCATTCGTGGTCGATGTACGTCGGCTGGACCGCCCATCGATTCCTTATTCCTTTTCACGTGGCGCTTGCTTCCTCACTGGTCGATCCGCCAGTACGTCCCCCAAGACTCTGATCCCACGTCATTGAGCACGTTGTCGATTCGGCACGGTCGCAGGTCTGCGTCCGTGCAGTACCGATGGCGATCCATATTGACTGAGGACGAGGTTGCAGACCCGTCCGGATGAGACATCGAACCATGAAACAGTCCACATTTAACGCGGGGACCGTCCTCTTTGCAGGCGCAATGCTGTTCAGCACCGCCACGGCTTCGTTGGCCGGAGCGCAGGACTACGAATTCCAGGCCGTCCAGACCGAGATCAAGCAGGGGCCGGGTTCGACCGTGTCGGTACGTCTGGTCGATAAGCGGACGGGCAAAGCAGTTCCCGACGCCGTCATCTTCACGACACGCATGGACATGGCTCCCGATGGCATGGAGACGATGACCACCACAGTGGACCCGACAACCTCTGCGGAGCCGGGCGTATACGCTTTCACGACGAACCTTTCCATGGAAGGCGGATGGCGTTTCCAGGTCGCCGCCAAGGTTCAAGGCGAGCCTGATACGGTCAAAGGCGAAGTCGTCTTGAAGGCAATCCCGTGAGTGTCTCACGCATCATTTCCACGCTCTCCCTCGCCGCGCTTGTCGGCGGGGGAGGCTACTGGGCCGGGAAAAACGATGTCGGTGCACTCCTGCGGCGGTTCGTCGATCCCAACGGTACAGCCATAAAGGCGGAGCCGCGACGCGAAGGAACGGGAGCAGTGATCTATTACCGCCACCCAGACGGGCTGGCCGAGTATTCCGCCAAGCCGAAAAACACCGACGACGGACGGCCGTTCGCGCCAGTCCGGGCAAGCGAGGACATCAGCCTCGGCGCGGCCGGCGCGGTTGCGCCCGCACCCGACACGGCATCCGTCTCACCCGAACGTAAAATCTTGTATTACCGCAACCCCATGGGGCTTCCCGACACCTCCAAGGTCCCGAAGAAGGATTCGATGGGGATGGACTATCTCCCCGTCTATGACGGCGACGTCAGCGACAGTTCTACGGTGAAGGTCTCACTCGGTAAACTCCAGCGGACGGGGGTGAAGACAGCGCTGGCCGAAAGGATGAGCGTCAGCCGGAAAATCCGGGTGCCTGGAGCCGTCATGCTCGACGAGCGCATGGTCAGCATCGTCTCGATGCGGGCAGACGCCTTCGTCGAAGAGGTCGCGGACGTCACGACGGGCGACAGGATCATCAAGGGCGAGAACCTCTTCCACTTCTATTCAAAGGAGATCGCCACTGCCGGAGCGGAATACGCAGCCGAGATGCGCAATGAGGCAAAGTCCAACCCAGACTCCGGCGCGGCGCTTCGTTTGAAAAATCTGGGTGTGCCCACGGCGACGATCACCAGCATCGCGATTGACCGAAAAGTACCCCAGAGCATCGCCTACACATCGCCGCGCGACGGTGTCGTATTGGAGCGCATGGCCGTGAGCGGCATGATGGCCGAGGCTGGCGACATTCTCTTCCGCATCGCCGACATCTCGAAGGTCTGGGTTATCGCCGACGTCCCCGAATACGAACTTAGCGCCGTCCGTACGGGAGCCGCCGTCTCCGTAACCGTTCGCAATTTGCCCGGCACGACGTTCAAAGGAACGGTCGACCTCATTTATCCGGAGGTCCAGATGCAAACCCGGACCACGAAGGTCAGGATAGAGCTTCCGAACCCGGACGGGCAGCTGATGTCCAACATGTACGCAGAGGTCGAGATCGAAGCCGGAGCCGGAAATCCGGTCGTCGCCGTTCCCAACAGTTCTGTGATTGATACAGGCGACCGCCAGATCGTCCTTCTCGATAAGGGCGAGGGCAGGTTCGAACCGATGGACGTCGCGCTGGGTGTCCGAGGCGAAGACATGACTGAGGTCACCAAAGGGATCGCAGCGGGCGACCGTGTTGTCGTTTCCGCCAACTTCCTCCTAGATGCCGAGAGCAACCTGAATGCGGCTTTAAACGCCCTGACGGCGGACGAGGTGAAACCATGATTGCCAACGTCATCGCCTGGTCGGCCCGCAACCTTGTCCTCATCTTTGTCGGCGCGTCACTGTCCATCGCCGGCGGCATCTATGCGCTGCGCACGCTTCCCCTCGATGCCATTCCCGATCTCTCCGATGTCCAGGTCATCGTCTTCACCGACTATCCCGGGCAGGCTCCGCAGGTTGTTGAGGACCAGGTTACCTATCCTTTGACGACCTCTATGCTGACCGTGCCGAAGTCGAAGGTCGTCCGAGGCTTCTCGTTCTTCGGCGTTTCGTTCGTCTACGTGATCTTCGAGGACGGGACCGATCCCTACTGGGCGCGCAGTCGCGTGCTGGAATATCTGAATGCCGCCGCCAGCCGTCTGCCAGACGGCGTGTCGCCGAGCCTCGGCCCGGATGCTACCGGCGTCGGCTGGGTCTACCAATACGCCGTCGTTGCCAAGGAACTGTCACTGGCCGAGCTGCGGTCACTTCAGGACTGGTTGGTGCGCTTCGCCGTCTCCAAGTCCGAAGGCGTGGCCGAAGTTGCCAGCGTCGGCGGCTTCGTGAAGCAATATTCCATCGTCGTCGACCCGGCCCGCCTGAGGGCCCAGAACGTCTCTCTGTCGGATATCGCCGACGCTGTGCGCTCCAGCAACCGCGATGTCGGCGGCCGTACTGTGGAAATCTCCGAGTTCGAGTTCATGGTGCGCGGCAAGGGCTATCTCGAGGGCATCAGGGACATCGAGAACATCGTCCTCAAGACGAATGCTGGCATACCGCTGCGTCTTTCGGACGTCGCACGGACAGAACTGGTTCCGGACGAACGCCGCGGGATTACCGAACTGAACGGCGAGGGCGAGGTCGCGAGCGGCATCGTCCTCCAACGCGACGGTGCCAACGCGCTCACCGTCATCGAGAACGCCAAGGAGAGTCTCGCGGCGGTTCTAAACAGTCTTCCCGCTGGCACCGAAATCCTGCCCGTCTATGATCGGTCGAAACTTATCGAAGCGGCGATCGAGACCTTGAAGGGCACGCTGATCGAGGAATCGATCGTTGTCGCGCTGGTGACGATTGCCTTCCTGCTGCATGTCCGCAGCGCGCTCGTCGCAATCATCATGCTGCCGATCGGCATCCTGATCGCCTTCATGGCGATGCGGGCGCTCGGCCTGGGGTCGAACATCATGAGCCTCGGCGGCATCGCCATCGCAATCGGCGCAATGATCGACGCCGCAATCGTCATGATCGAGAACGCCCACAAGCACCTGGAGCGCGCTCCACCGGGCAAGCCTCGAACCGAAGTCCTGATCGAGGCGGCAAGCGAAGTCGGCCCGCCGCTGTTCTTCAGCCTGCTGATCATTACGGTGTCGTTCCTGCCGATCTTCACGCTGGAATCGCAGGAGGGCCGCCTGTTCGGACCGCTCGCCTTCACGAAGACCTTCGCGATGGCGGCGGCGGCACTGCTGTCGATCACCCTTGTTCCTGCGCTCATGATCCTGTTCGTCCGGGGCCGCATTGTTGCGGAACACAAAAACCCGCTCAACCGACTGCTGATCTGGATATACCGTCCTGTCATCGTCGGCGTCCTGAAGGCCAAGAGCCTGACGATCCTGGCAGCCATCGTGATCCTTGGCATGACCGCCTGGCCCGTGCAGCATATCGGGAGCGAGTTCATGCCAAACCTCGACGAGGGCACGCTGATGTATATGCCAACGACACTGCCAGGCATGTCGGTGACGAAAGCCGCCCAGCTGATGCAGACGCAGGACCGCATCATCAAGTCTTTCCCGGAGGTCGAGACTGTGTTTGGCAAGGCGGGCAGGGCACTGACGGCGACCGATCCGGCTCCGACGGAAATGTTCGAGACGATCATTACCCTGAAGCCCAAATCCGAATGGCGGCCCGGGGTCACCTCCGACAGCCTCAAGCAGGAGATGGATGCCGCCCTCCAGTTCCCCGGCGTCTCGAACGCCTGGACAATGCCCATCCGCGCCCGCATCGACATGCTGTCGACGGGGATCAGGACGCCCGTCGGCGTGAAGGTCTACGGCACCGACCTGAAGCAGATGGAGAAGGTCGCGCGTGACATCGAGACGGTCCTCAAGGCCGTACCCGGAACGTCGAGTGCCTATGCCGAACGGGTCATCGGCGGATACTATCTCGACATCATTCCCGACCGCATGGCTCTGGGGCGCTACGGACTCTCCATCGACGACGTGCAGGATGTCATCGGGATGGCGCTTGGGTCCGAGGTCGTCACGTTCACGGTCGAGGGCAGGGAGCGCTACGGGGTCGCCATCCGTTACCCAAGGGCGCTCCGAAGCGATCCGCAATCGATCGCCCACGACGTGCAGGTTTCCCTGCCGGGAGGCGGTACGGTTCCGCTCGGGGAGGTCGCAGAGATCAAGCTCACGCGTGGTGCCACTACCATCCGGACGGAGAACGGCCAGCTTGCCGTCTACATCTTCGTCGATATCGCCAACCGCGACCTCGGTGGTTACGTGGCGGAAGCCCAGGCTGCCGTGGCGGCAAGCGTCGAGATGCCTGCTGGCTATTCCGTCGCATGGAGCGGCCAGTTCGAATATCTCGAGCGGGCCAAGGCCCGGCTGATGATCGTCGTTCCGCTAACGCTCGCCCTGATCTTCCTGTTGCTCTACCTGAACTTCAAGGCACTGACCGAGACGATGATCGTCATGCTGTCACTGCCGTTCGCCCTGGTCGGCGGAATCTGGATGATGTGGTGGCTGGGCTTCAACGCGTCGGTCGCCGTCGCCGTCGGCTTCATCGCGCTCGCGGGCGTCGCCGCGGAGACCGGGGTCATCATGCTGATCTACCTCGATCATGCCCTCATGGACGAGCAGGCGAAATGTCTGGCTGAAGGCAGGGCATTCGGAAAAGAAGACCTCAATAGGGCGATCATGGTCGGTGCGGTCGAACGTGTCCGGCCCAAGATGATGACCGTCGTGGCGATCATGGCGGGTCTGCTGCCGATCCTCTGGAGCACGGGTGCCGGCTCGGAGATCATGCAACGGATTGCCGTGCCGATGATCGGCGGCATGGTATCATCGACACTGCTGACGCTGGTCGTGATCCCCGCCGTCTACGGGCTGGTGAAGGGCATCGGATTGAAGGCGGCGCACGAGGAGGCACATGTCCCCGCGTCCTTTGCGGCACATTAGATTTGAGAAGGAGAAGTACGATGAAAAGAAGAGAATTCCTCTGCACCCTAGTCGCAATCGGAGCGTTGCCCGTAGCTGGAGCGGCGCTGGCGGCCGGCGAAAGCATGGTCGTGTATAAGGACCCCAACTGCGGTTGTTGCCATGCCTGGGCCGACGCAATGAAGAATGCCGGGTTTTCCGTGAAGGCCGAAGACGTGGCCGACATGAACGTGGTGAAGGACCGCTACAAAGTCCCTGGCGATCTGCAGGGCTGCCACACCGCCGTCGTAGCGGGTTACTACCTGGAGGGCCACGTTCCGCTGGAGGCGGTGACGAGGCTGTTGGCCGAGAAGCCTGATTTGGCGGGCCTGTCTGTGCCGGGCATGCCAGTCGGCTCGTTGGGCATGGGGGACGACCCAGGCGCATCCTACGATGTGATCGCTATCGGGAGGGACGGAAACCGAACGAGCAAGGTTTATCAGGCCGTCAGACCGAAAGCCGTCGGCAACTTGTGACCCCGCCGCCATCAGCTCCTACCCAGGCCGAAATATTTGTGCATACATCTCGCCCATGAGTGAGCCCGCTTATACGTCCGTTCCCCGCAGTTTTCCTGCCGCCTTCGGCGCTGGAACAATCATCTCGGAGGCCTTATCGGCCTCGGAGGCGCAGAATTCCGTCTTCCATTTCTGATTGGCGTCTTCAACTTTGCAGCGCTGGAAGCCGTCATCCTTAACAAGGCTATGAGCCTCGTCGTGGTCGCGACAGCTCTGCCATTCCGTGCGGGAACCGTGTCCTTCAGCACTATCGCCGACAACTGGGCGATCGTGCTGAACCTGCTTGCAGGAAGCCTGCTAGGTGCGTGGTTTGGAGCTGGTTGGGCGACCAGTCTGAAATCGCAGACGCTCTACAAGGTCATTGCTGCCATGCTAGTTGCCATCTCTGTCGTACTGGTGCTCGGGCATGACGCTAATGCAGGACATCAATTGCTTACCGGAGGGGCGCAATTCGTAGCGGGAGTGATCGCTGGATTTGGCATCGGCATCGTGGCTTCGCTATTGGGAGTAGCGGGTGGCGAATTGTTGATCCCGACGCTCGTTTTACTATTTGGCGCTGATGTCAAACTCGCAGGAAGTCTCTCCCTCGCGGTAAGCCTTCCGACGATGCTCGTGGGATTCACCCGCTACAGTCGCGATCAGAGCTTTGCTGTTCTCGGCCGCAACAAGTCTTTTTTGCTCGTCATGGCACTAGGGTCTGTCCTCGGCACTTTTATCGGTGGAAAGCTTCTGGGCCTTGTTCCCAATGCTGTCCTGTTGCCTGCCCTTGCAGTAATCCTGCTGATCTCAGCAGTGAAGGTGTGGCGACACGCCTAATTTAGATCAATGTTGCGCAACGGGTTTGGGCAAGGAGGCCAGGCTCGGGACCCCGCACTCGGGAGACGACCATCAGCGAGCCAGCGGTGCCTTTCGCCCGGCCTGATGGTCAGGATATCTCGAATCTCACGAGGAATTACCGGAAGGTTTTCGATGTCCTTCCTTGCCGCGGAGACAATGCGCACTGCCGTGTTGAATTCAGTCTTCGCGTCGGCGGGCATCGACAAGACAAGTTCCCCCGTGTGGAGTTCGATCGATCTCTTGGACGACATGGGAAGCCGCGCGCGCATCTCGAGGAGTATGCCTTTCGCGCACACAGCCGACCCGAGGGTCGCCGCTCGCAGTCCAGGTCCTGAGGAGTTCGATGTCATTCTTCGCTTGCGGCATCGATCGGTAAAACGCCCGACCAAGTCACCGTACGTCGGGCATGCCTTTTGCTCGGCAAGGATGCCCCAGGATTAACCGGAGGTTGCCTAGAGCGCGGCGAACCAAGTTGCGTAGGGCGTGTTACTCGCCATGTGCCTGTTATAGTCCGGCTCGCTGTCACCCCACCAGACAGGGCCTCGTTCGCCAAGGGCAATCTTGGCTTGGTCGACCCGCTCCCTCGCATCGGCCGTCGCGGCTGTATCACCTCCCGCATCACGTACAGCCCTTCGAGCGGACATCAGTTCTCTGACCAGTCGGACCCGCTCGTCTTCGGCGAGCGCCGGATTGCTTTTTCGCCAGAGGCGGCCACGTACGACGAAATATCGGCCGTCGGGGGTGACCGGGTGGCTTTGTCGTTCCTCAGGCTTTGTCATGCGATTGGAACTTTCAAACACCGAGTTGGTTTCGTACACGAGGTCGCGGCGTGTCAATCGGACACGACGGAGAAGGTGAACGCAACGATTTTTCCGATTTCTCGCTGCGGGCAACGAAACGCCAGGCGAGCATCGCACCCGTCCGCTGCGTCCTCATCCCCTCAGAGAAACCTTATGATCGATCCGCCAACACAAGAAATAGGCAGTCAGGGACGACAAGTCGAACTGACCAGACGGTGGATTACGCAATCCAGCTTTTACTCGAAGAAGCCCACATGCTCGGCTGGCAACGTGTCGAGTCCTGACGATCCGAGAGGGTCGTCAGCTATCTCATCGTGACCCGCGACGCCGCCTGACGGATCACTCGGTGTGTGGCATGTTTGCGAACAGCGAAAGCACATAACATCGGCGGCGTCTACGAGCGCTGCGGCAACCTCCTCTTCGCGAAGTTTTGGTGGATCAAGCGGTCGTCTCGGGAGCAACACTGTCTTCCACGCACTTTGCAGAAGTGGACCGCCTGCGGCTTGCCAACCAACACGTCCCTGATCCGGCCGACGTTTTGTCGGAACCGAGCCTGGAAGAGCCTGCGAACGAGTGGCCGACGGTCGATCAGCTTCTGAGCCACGATGTTGCGGCCGTTATCTGACGCCGCACCTCTACTCGGAATTCATCGTCGGGAGATTGGTTTCGACCTCGCGCCGCTTGTCGTCAGACAAGGTCTCAATCTGGTCTCTCCAGAATACCGACGCTTCCCGTGGCTCGTCCTCCCATTTCCTCGTCTCTATTATGTTGTCGTCGAGTTTGCCCCGGCGCGTTCCGCCAAGCTTGACGTAGTTTGCGGCGAGTTCAGCCGCGTTTGTCTCTGGGTGGGTCATGGCAAACTCCAATTTGAGGACTCATGGAAAAGTAATCGCTGGGTTGCCAAGAAGTTCCGATCCCACGGAACTCATGGAAGAGAGCCTGTTGATCGGCCACCAGCCAGGCCCTCAGCTACGGTGACGGGCAACAAAAGCGGTATCCGCGACGAAAGGTGATATCGGATAAGCCGCCATCACCTTCTGACCTTGGGATTGGGGGTGCGAGCGCCACTTCCTGTTGCACAACCTCACCCCGCTACTCGGCATTTGGAACAAAATGACGGCTCATGGATTCACTTGCCAAGGACCACTGATGGTCGAAATAAGGAGAGGCCTTAATGAAGAATTTGCTTATCGCCGCTGCCGCGATGGCGTTTTCTGCCACCTCAGTATTCGCGCAGACTGCGACGCCAACCCCTAACCCTGAGGGTGATACCCCGGCGGTGGCAACGCCTAGGGACCAGAACGCCACTGCCCCTGTCGAGGGTGCAAACAGCTTCACCGAGGGCCAAGCCAAGGACCGGATCGTCGAAGCCGGCTACGCCGACGTTACAGAACTGAAGCTCGACGACAAGGGTGTCTGGCAGGGCAAGGCGACGAAGGATGGCAAGCCAGTCGCGGTGACGCTCGACTATCAGGGCAACATCGACGCCAAGTAACAACCCCACACGAATAACAAGGAGAATTCCCATGACAAAAACTATTACAGGCCTTTTCGATAGTTATTCCGACGCCACCTCCGCGGTCGACCAGCTGAAGGCGACGGGCGTTTCCGACAGTGATATCAGCATTGTCTCGAATAACTCCGACGGCCGCTATAAGGATGGCGATAACGATGCCGCCGAAGATGCAGGTAAAGGGGCTGGAATTGGTGCGGCCGTTGGTGGGGTCGGCGGTCTTCTGACTGGTTTGGGTCTCATGGCCATCCCGGGTGTCGGTCCGGTTGTGGCCGCGGGTTGGCTCGCAGCTACCGCGGCAGGTGCCGTAGCAGGCGCTGTTGTCGGCGGTGCGGCTGGCGGCCTAGTCGGTGCTCTAACGGATTCCGGCGTCGATGAGCGCGACGCTCATGTCTATGCGGAAGGCGTTCGCCGCGGCGGAACACTTGTGACCGCAAAGGTTGACGAGTCGCGGGCGGCTGAAGCAGAAGCTATTCTGCAACGGTCGAACTGGGTCGATTTGCCGACCCGCCGAACTGCTTATGAAGGCGAGGGCTGGACGGCGTTCGACGATGAGGCTGACCCATACACTCAGGACAAGATCGATGCTGAGCGCAACCGTTACGCTAAGCGCGGTTTGTAATCGAGGCCTCCCGAGGCCGCCCTCTCGCGGCCTCGGACTTCTAAACTTCGCGACCAGGGCCACCGATTAACGGTGCAACTATTGGGCTTCGAACGTTTTCTTCAGATTTCTTCTTTATAGAAATATAAACCCTAGAAATTGAAGGGTTTTCACACGCCACGATTGAGATATACTCATGTTGGAGGTGTTCGTAAGGGGCTTCAGAACAAAAAACGGCCTCGCCAAAGAGGTGGAGCGGGTGTTTCGCGAACTCGACATCGCGCTTGCCCAGCATTTTTAGTCGTCCTATCCGCTCCTGGGCTCACCCACGCTATAAACGCCGTGGAAAAGCTCATCGACGAAAAGCTAGCGCCGTTGAATAGTAATCCATATGTTGGGGCGACGACTATATCCCTGAAAGGGTATTGCCGACGAGATCATACGGCAAATTCGGGTATCGCTTCACGCCGAAGCCAGCATACGATCAACCCTATATGCACCTTTCGTCAGTGAACCCGTTTAGCCTGCAGGATGATCGCAACCGATCCATCACCCGCTAACTGGTTGAGTTTGAGCGCGCCAAACTGGTGAAGATGCGCAAGTCCTTCCGCTACAGGAATATCGTTTTCGGCGAGAACCAGTTTGATGTCATCAATGGTTTGGGGAAGCGATCCGACGGTGACTTCGCTGTTTTCGATCCGTGTTAATAGATACCGGATGCCCTTTGTATTCATGACCTAATCAACCTGACTTATCTCGTGAGACGGATATCGCTGGTGACCACATTCCTCCCCGTTTTGGGGTCCTTGTCGGTAGTGCGAAGACGAAGTCCACGAGTGCCAATTTTCTCGATAGTCATTTGAGCCAACCGATCTCCGTTGATCTCCCGGCTCCATCGTACGGCGAAATTAATTGAGTTTCCTTGTCGAGTTCCCGAAAGGGTGGATGGGCGTCCAGAGGGGCCGATGTAGGTTCCACTGTACTTAGCGCCATTTGCCTTTATGTCGGCTGAGACTGCCCGGCGGATTACCAGCAAACCTCGACATTGGCCGGCCATTGCGAGCGCTGGTCCATTCGTGGTGCCAGCGAACTTGCAGGTTACATCCATCGGGGATGTCCCGATTTTGGTGGTGACTGTGCCCTTGCCTGACCACGCCCCACCGATGGATTTCAGGAATCCGCTTTCGTCAGCGAATGCGGGCGGAATGGAGGCGATCAGGAATACTGCGGCGGCGAGAGCGATTTGCATAGGGAACTCCAGATGTCGGACGATAGTCTGACAATCCCAGCCTGCGTAAAAGGTTCCGAGCTCACCAAAATCACCAGCTGTTAAATCATTGCTGGAAGATGGCAGGCTAAGTCACTCGCTTCTTAGTCCCGGTTTGGGTTCAAGCCGGGTCCGCCGCCTCAATAATGTTCATCTCAGCCGTAAAGGTCGTCCCGCCATTCTTTTGGTAAATGAACTCGCCCTGCAGCTGCGACACGACCCCCTTGATGAGACGAGAACCCATTCCAGAGTGAATGTTTTCTTGGTCGAACCCCACACCGTCGTCGCTGATGACCAGACATGCCCTGCGCTTGGACAACGCTTTCAGTGTCACCTGGATTTTCCCGCCCTTGGCATTTGGGAACGCATACTTGAGGCTATTTGTGACGACTTCGTTGGCGAGAAGCGCCAAAGGCGTGGCCGTGTCGGCCGAGACATCGATGTCCTCAATGGCATATTCGACTTCGACTGAGGCCCCGTAGGACTTGACGAGCATATCGACCACCGCAGTGAGGAGATGCTTAGCCGACACCTTTGCGTATTGATCACGACTGTAAATCTGCTCGTGGACGGCTATCATCGCGGCTATGCGGTCGAACAGGGACCTCTGCGTTTCCGAAGGCAGCTGCTGCATCCTGATGAGCGACTGAACTGACTGAAGGTTGTTTTTGACGCGGTGATGGATTTCCCGGAGTAGTAGCTGGTTTTCTTCTAAAGCCACCGAAAGGGCCGTCGAACGGGCGATGTCTCGCGATAATAGGTGCTTGATCCAGCTGGCAGCCGCGATCAGCCCGATCGCAGCGAGGCACAGCACCGCGACAGCGATCAACAAGTCGTTCCAGAAGGACCGCATGCCCGCCTGATATCCGGCGGCACTGACGGCGATGAAATCTGTCCCCTCAACCGACCGATATCCCACGGTCCGGGCGACGCCGTCAGCCGGGGAAACCGCGAAATATGTTCCGGTCGGAGATTTGGGAAGATAGTCCGTGAACAGGACATAGCCGCTCATGTCGAGTGGCCCGCTTGCCAGCGGAAACCGGGCTACGAGCTGGCCATCGCGACGGATGATTCCAACCGTTGAATCGGGCCCCAAATCGGCGGACTCCAGAATGTCCGCGAAGATGTCGACCTCGAAAGAAACCATCGCCGCGCCGGCGAACGCGCCATTCCGTTCAATGCGGCGACTAAAGACGAAAATCTGCTGACCGTTCTGACGACTGACAAGCAAAGATGAAACGTGTTGGCGCGCGCCCTTTTTAAGCTCCGCGAAATACGGCCTGTCCGTTATCGGAACTGGCTTGACCGTAGGATCGGTGGAAAGAAGCGTCGTTCCGTCCCGGTCAACGACATAAGCCTCCACCTGACCAGGAAGGTTTTCCACCGCCTCATTGATGTCCCTTACCTTAGATTTGTCCCCGACGCGGACATCCGAACCGAGCGACTCATCGATGCGCTGAAGAGCTTGCCAGGCGAGGGCGTCAATCCACTTCGCATTGGTAGCAACGATCTTGGAGGCGGCGACGGCTTGGTCCTGCGTCCGTTGCTGGGCGGAGGACCAGCTTTCGTAGAGCCATAGTCCCAGTAGCAGCAGCAACCCTACAAACATCGTCCCCATGACGGCCGTCGCGGCTTTCGACACGGTCGCCGTGTGTAGTCCCTCGAATTTCATAGTCGCCCCGTTTACCCCTTGCGATACGACCCGTCGCGCGCGCGATCACAGTAGCGAAGCTGTGACGACAGTTCCAGCGACGTGCCGAGGGCGGGAACTTAACCGTCGGCGATCACAAAAACAATCCAATCCATGGGCGGATAGCGGACGCGGCGCGCTCGACACAAAGTGGGACGACGGGACGACTGACTCACGTCGGCCAAACGTCGAGGGCGAGGTCACATAAGACGCCTTCACCTCAACCACCGCTAATCATTTCCTTCACACGAGGGCTTGCGCTTCACTCGTAAAAGGCACCGTCAGGCCTGTTCTGGGCTGAATAAAAGAGGCCGCTTGCAAGCGGCCTCTTTCTATTACGAATGTGGTATCAGATTATCTCGGGCTTTATCGAAGGAACAGATTGGCGCCCCCCGGCTTCAGAGATATCATCATCGGCTGGGATTGTACCGTTCGGCGTCAGTTCATCGACAGCTTTGGGGAGGTCGCGGCTTAGACGGCTTAGTATTTCGTCAGGCGACAATCCTGTTTTCGCTGACAGATCGGCAAGCACACCCGGTCCGAGTGCCTCCGACAACTGACTGTCGTTGATTTCGGCATTTGGCCCCGTTTCGACCCACGATTTCGCTGTTTCGCCGTGTCCGTTCTGCTGGAACTGTTTCAGCAAATCGCCGAGACCTCCGCTTAGAACACCTCCGGCGGAAGCGCCGCCCAAAAGACCTCCAAGGCCTCCTACACCGCCAGTTCCGCCGCCCAAACCGCCGAGCAATCCGCCAAGACCGCCCGACTGTTGACCTGGCGTCCCATCACCTTGAGGGTTCTGGAGCCCACGCAGGAGTTCTCCGATCTTGTCCCTGTTTTGAAACCCGGCGACCGCCAGGACTGCGAGAAGTGCCTTCAACGCGCTGCTTGCCATTTTACCTGTCTCCTGTTGTTTGTCGGCGGGATCAACCTTCGGCCTTCTGATTTACGACGGAGGTCGCGATGGCGGTAAGTGCGAGGTCCGTAGCCTGTTCTTCGTCAAGAGTGGTTTGGAGAAGACCGGCCGCGTCGCTCAGGCCAAGTTCCAGTGCCCATGTCCGCAGGGTGCCGTAGCGCGACATCTCATAATGTTCCACTGCTTGGGCAGCGGCGAGAAGGCCTGCGTCCAGCGCCGGGGAGCCTTCATACTCTTCCATAATCTCTTCGCCCTCGTCTGTGATGCCGAGGATCGCGTCACAGGTTTTCTCCTCCGGTTCTTCGCCGATAATTTCGAACACCTGCTCAAGGCGCTCAACATGTACTTTGGTTTCGGCGAGATGCTTGGTAAAGGCGTCTTTTAGCTGAACGTTCTTTGCCGCCTCGTGCATTTTGGGGAGGGTTTCGATGATCATGTTCTCGGCGAAATAGACGTCCTTCAACGTGTCGAGGAACAGTTCGTCCAGGGTTTTAACTTCGGCCATGGTGGTCTCCAACTCTGAGGTTAAGGGCCACCGGACGGTTCCGATGACCTGATGTCTTAAACGGTGCGACGTGTAGCCGTATCGGTGATGACCACGCCGCTGTGTTTTGTTCCGGTTACGCCACCAAACCACGAGGCGATGGCACCGAGGACGAGAGCGATGAAGCCGAGTATCGCTCCAGCCGAAACGGCGGCAGTCGCAGCCTGCGCGGCCTCGATTGCCTGCTGCTTGGCGGCAGCGACGTTCTCGCGGTAGGTCTTTTCGTACTGATCAACCTGCGTGCGAGCCTGTTCGACAGGGATGTTCTGAGCTTTTGCGACCGCGTCGGCGGCACGACTGCGCGCTTCTTCAGCCGTGGCCTCATCACCTGTGACCACGGCCTGCACCGCGGCTACCGCAGCGTTCTGTAGAGCTTGAGGATCACTGCCAGTGGAGTTGCGGATTTGCTGTTCGATTCCCGACATCGGATTGGTCGTGTTGGCAATCGCCGGGGCGGCGGCTGTGACGGCAGTCGCTGCGGTCTGGCCCACACCACCGACAACGCTGGACAGACCACTGAAGGCTCCGCCGATGAGCGCGCCGACCGAGGTTGTGAGTAGGTAAAGAACCACGAGGGTTGTCACTGCCCAGGACGTGAGGCCGTGAAAGCCGCCAGTCGGGTTGCTTGGACGTCCGGAGACTCGGCTTGCGATGTACCCGCCGACGAATGCAGAAATGATGCCAGCAATGACGAACCAGATGCCGCCGGCGATGGAGAATGTGCTCGCGTCCGGATTGTCGGACGTGGCGGGATCGAGAACGGCCGCCCCAATGCCTACCCCAAGAAGGTTCAAGAGGAACTGGACAGCGAGAGCGACGGCGACCCCCGCGAAGATTGCGCCCCACGAGACTTTGTTCAACGCTATGGTGGCAGATGGATCACCATAAGCGGTGTCGTGATGGAGATTGGTGGATACGGGTGTGGTCATTTTTCGGGTCCTGTTCAAGATTTCACGCTTTCGTGAGTGTTCTTGAACGCGCCGGGACTGCACAAGTTCCTCTCACCTACGTGAAGGTTACGTAACGAGAAAAGGGCGGCTATCGCCGCCCTGCTGGTAAGTTTGCTTTGATGCTCTAAAGTCCAACAGACATATCACGCGGCAACGTCAGCGGCACGTAGTCTTCAGATTCGCGTGTTAAAGCCAGCCAGCCTTTTTAAAGCGGTAGAAGAGTACGCCGCACAGGGTGGCGATGACCCCCAAGACCACGAAGTAGCCATACCTGCTTTGTAGCTCGGGCATGTTCTGAAAGTTCATCCCGTAGATACCAGCGATCGCGGTGGGTACGGCAAGGATTGCGGCCCAGGCGGCTAACTGTCGGGTGATCGTGCCCTGACGCTGTTGTTCGAGAAGGTTGCTGGCCTCGAACACCGAGGTGATGACCTCCCGGAGACCGGACATCATGGTCTCGACGCGTTTTACGTGATCGAGGACATCCCGGAAATACGGTTTGGCGTTGTCGTCCACGCAGGGTAGTTCAAGATGCGTCAGTTTGCCGACGACCTCCGCCATTGGTCCCAGTACGCGCTGGAACAGGATGACCTGACGGCGCATCCGGAAAATTCGCCTGATCTGCTCTCGTTCGAGAAAGGAGACGAGCATGTGCTTTTCCATGGCGAGCACGTTGTCTTCCATTTTTTCGACCATGGGCAGGTAGCCGTCGACGACGAAGTCGATGATCGCATGCAGAACGTAGTCGGGGCCATGGTTCAACAAGTTCGGCGACTGCTCGAGCTGTTCCCGCAATTCCTTGTGCGCGCGTGCCGACCCGTGACGGACGCTGACGATGTGATGCTTGCCGACGAAAATGCAGGTCTCTCCGTAGACGATCTTGTCGCCCTCCAGATGCGCGGTCTTGGCTACGACAAAAAGCTGCTCCCCGTACACGTCAACCTTAGGAACCTGACGGCCGTTGAGCGCATCTTCCGCTGCCAACGGATGCAGTCCGAACATTACTTCGAGCTTGTTCATCTCATCGGCCGTCGGTTCAGCCACACCGATCCACGCAAATTCGCCGTCTTTCGGTTCGAACGGCTTTTCGCCCAGAGGCAGTTCTTCTGCGCGTTTTCCGCCGCGGTAGATGTAGGAGGCAACGACTGTCATGGGATGCACGTGCTTTCATTGGTTGGGAAACATTGCCAATTCTCGCGACGGCGCGACGCTCCGGCGGGAGGCGTGCCTGCAAGGATGGCTTACGGGCTGGTTCTCCAATGTGGCCGGATCAGCTGTTCCTGATACCGCGATCTCATGGATGTGGGCGTCATGAGGTACGAAGGCTTCGTAAAGCTTCTCAGCGCCCTCGTAGCAGAGATAGACGCCGCCGATCATAAGAAGCGGAGTAATAGCCCATGGCGCGAAATAGCCGAGGAAAAGACCGGCAGGCAAAAGGAGAGAAGTTCGTTCTTCAGCGACCCGAGAGCAATGAGGATCGGCAGGTCGCGCGCTGGGGACAGGCCGACGACATATCTCGGGGTCACGGCCGCGTCGTCGATCACGACTCCTGCAGCTTTGGCACCCGCCTTTGCGGTCTGCGCGGCTCGACGCTGCCGCCAGCTTGGCGATGGCAGCGATGTCGTCAAGGAGTGCGATCAGTCCGGTGGCCATGTGTCTTTCCGATTGGTTCTGAGAAGGGAGATATTGATTGGTTCGCGACGCTGTTGAGCGTTGGAGCCGTTTTCAGATAGAAACCTGCTCTCCAATTTCCACGACGCGGTTGGCCGGAAGTTTAAAGTAGTTGGACGGATCGATACCCAGGCCAGCAAGAGCGATATAGAGGTTGTCCTGCCATCCCGGCATGCCGGAATTAGGATTGCCGATCAACGTTCGACGCCCAAGGAAAAACGAGGTCTGCATGATCTCGAACTTGAAGCCCGCCTTCTTCTTGCACAGCGCGAGCGCCTTCGAAACGTTCGGCTCCTCCATAAAGCCGAAGCACAACTCCAATCTCGTAAACCTGTCGCTGATTGGCGTGATCGTCGCGCGGTTGTCCTTGGAGACGTATGGCTTCTCCGACGTCCTAACCGTGAGGATAACGTTCTTCTCGTGAAGCACGTGGTTGTGTTTGATGTTGTGCAGGAGGACCGCAGGGGTCTTGTCGCCCACGCTCGTCAGAAATACCGCCGTCCCTGGGACCGTGACAGGGGCGTGTTTTGATTTCTCGATGGAGTGGATGAACTTCTCCAGCGGAATGTCGTGGTGCGCCGTCCTTTCCCGAAGGAGCCGCGAGCCTTTTGTCCAGGTCCACATGATGACCATGATGCCAAACGCGAGCGCTACGGGCACCCAACCGCCGTCGTGAATCTTGAGAAGATTTGCGCCGAGGAAAACCGCTTCCAACAATAGAAGGGGGACGAGGATCGCCGCGGCCGCCAGTGCTGACCAGCTCCA
>NZ_JAFCXE010000040.1:0-27043 GCF_049897905.1 Pararhizobium sp. PWRC1-1
CAATCGTCCATTCCGATCGCGGAGCCCATTATCGCTGGCCAGGCTGGCTAACGCGGATCAGCGAAGCGAAACTGGTTCGCTCGATGTCCCGAAAGGGCTGCTCACAAGATAACGCCGCATGCGAAGGCTTCTTCGGCCGATTGAAAACGGAACTCTTTTATCCACGAGATTGGAAGGCCATCACAATCGAACAGTTCGTTGCCGAGGTAGACGCTTACATCCGCTGGTACAATGAGAAGCGTATCAAGATATCGCTGGGATCACTCAGCCCGGTCGAATATCGCAAGAGCCTCGGCCTTAACTTATAAAGCAGTCCAACTTTTTATCCGCATCCCCAAGGGGTCAACTTTGCGTGCCGATTGACACATAACTGCAGTGAGATCGGGTCTGCCAACACGGATCTGGCGTGATGATCGTCGGCGAAAAGGTATTGACCTATCACGCCGGCGACATCACGTTCCTCGCCGAGGGAACCGCATTTTTCCCGCAGTGCCGAGGGGACCCACAGTCAGTGGACTTGGATCATGTTTGATCCGTTACGCCGAACCGGGCACGCCGCCGACGGTTAGTGATCCGTTGAGATACGCGGGCCGCGAATTTAAAATATCTTTAGTCCCAAAGATCACCAGTTTTTGGGGACGTCGATTCAAAGAGCCATCCAAGCGTTCGGTTCCAAGCAGTCACACTGGAAAAGCGCTGTGCGGGGTCTGATATTAGACGCGATGATAACGTTTAGCAGGTCAGCGACCACGATCACCGAAGTGAGAACACCTAAGCCTCTAAACCGAATTGCACCTGCGCTCGAGGCATTGGCCAAGGACTATGGCGATCGGTGGACCGTTGGAAAACTTGCCGACATCTGTTGCATGAGTGAATCAAATTTCCGTCGCGTGTGGAAGGATGCGATTGGTCAAACACTACAGGAATACATCATTTCCATGCGATGCAGATGGCAGCAGCGTTGCTTAGATCACCGGGCCGGTCTGTTCTCGATGTTAGCATGATTGTCGGTTTCGATTCACTGTCCAGCATCAATCGCCTGTTCCGCCGACACTTCAAATGCCCCCCTACAGTGGCGGAAAGTCGGGTCGCCTAATACGTCGTCCCGGAATTAGACTTTCGCGCATAGAATCGGTGAAATAGTTCATCTTTTCAATAATGAGCGGGCACTATGGTTCTAAACGAAGGCGAATTCGTTCAATAAGGACGATTTTCGAAGCTTGACAGATGCCCGATGTACTTCTAGTGATACGTATAAGTAATACGTATCAGTGAGGATCGGGTGAAGCGCGCAACGCAAAAGGATGTGGCGGTTCTGGCCAAAGTTTCCCAAGCGGCAGTATCGATGGTGCTGAGCGGGGGCGACGTATCGTCGGTGTCGGCCGACACTCTTGTTCGTATCCGGCAAGCGGTGCGCGAACTGGATTATGTTCCAAACCGATCTGCCCAAGCATTGAAAACCAATCGCACGATGACGGTGGCGTGCATCGTCCCGGACATAACAAACCCGTTCTATCCGTCACTTTTGCGAGGCGTCCAAACAGTGTTGGAGGCTGAAAACTACGACGTCATCTCAATCAACACCGACGGCTTACGAGATCGCGAACAGCACTTTCTTGAGTGGCTGCGGCAAGGGCGGGTGGACGGAGTGATCGGCGTATTTTGGACAGTACGCGCACCCGAATTTGCCCCATTGATTGAAGCGGGGTTGCCCATCGTTCGCATCGAGTCCTCGAAAAAGACGGGAGGATTGCTGGCGATTGATGACATTTACGTCGATGGTCGTTCGGCCGCGCATGACGTTACCCGGTATCTTGTCGAAAAGGGACATCGCCATATTGGCATGATTGCGGGGCATGGCGGTCCGGAGTCGGTCCGCGTTGAGGGCTACAGGACGGCGCTTCAGGCCGCCGGACTTGACGCTCAAATCGTGGTCGATGACGTTTTTACCGAGGAAGGTGGATTTCGCGCGGCACTGGCTCTCCTCGATGGCGCTCTCAGGCCGACCGCTATTTTTGCCGCGAACGATTTGATGGCGATCGGAGCCATGCAGGCGATCCGCGAACGTGGGCTGAGCATCCCTCACGATATTGCAGTCGTCGGCTTCGACGACATTTCCGCGTCTAAGCTTGTATCGCCGCCACTGACTACCGTCGCCCAATTCCAAAGCGGGATTGGCATGAAGGCAGCCGAAATCCTGATGGAGCGTCTATCTGGCAGGAAAACGGGTGCGGGAACGGTGCGGGAAATGCCGTTTGAATTGATTGAACGAGGATCAGCCTGATTGTCGGACTGACCAAAAACCCTTGGAGGAGGAAACTATGAATGCACGTATTCTCATAAAGACATTTGCCACCTTGGTGTCGGCGACAACGATCTGCAGCGCAGCGTTTGCGCAGGAAAAAAAGCCCGTGTCCTGGTGGTATGAAAACGCCGCGCCCGAAAACCAGCAATTCCTCAAAGATCTTCTCGTAAAGCCATTCAATGATGGGAGCAAGGACGCGGCCCTGTCGATCGATTTCCGGGGTGCCGAACTGGACAAGCAGCTTCGCATAGCCATGCTTTCCGGGAGCGGTCCAGATGTCATCTACACGGCTGGGCCGAGCTACGTTGCCAGCATGGCCCAGGCCGGGCAGCTTCTTCCTCTCGACGACTATGCTGCAAAGCTTGGCTGGCACGAGCGTATTCTGCCCGTGTTCTTGGAGCTTGGCAAATATGACGGCAAGCTCTACGCTCTACCCAAAACCTACGAGACACTTGGCTTGTTCTACAACAAGACGCTTTTCGAAAAGAACGGCTGGACACCGCCGAAGACTATCGCCGAATTCGAGGCGCTCGCAGAGGCCATGAAGGCCAAGAACATCGTTCCGTTCGGCGCAGGCAATGCTGATTGGCGACCCAGCAACGAGCACTACGTTTCCATCGTGCTTAATTCCGTTGCCGGACCGGACAATATGTACAAGGCCCTCAAGGGAGAAATTCCTTGGACGTCAGAGCCTTTTGTGAAAGCCGTCGATACCCTGAACAAGTGGTGGCAGGCCGGCTATTTCGGGCCAAATTATTTCTCGCTGACCGGTGAACAGGCTTTTGCCCAAATCGCAACGGGCGCAGCGGGCATGGCTCCCACAGGCACATGGAATTTCACGAACGTTCCTAAGTATTTCAAGGAAAACAACGCCGAACCTGGCTTCGTCGGCTTTCCAAGCGGAGAGGGCGTACCATATCCGATCTATGCGCTTGGAATCGGGTCAACGTTTTCGATTGCGGCCGGATCGAAGAACCCGGATGGTGCGGCGGAAGTCGTGAACTACGTCTTCAGCGACAAGTTCTATGGCGACATGAATACGGTCTGGCAGGGCGAATGGAACACGCCGCTACGGGATCTGAGCAAGGTGAAGGTGGGCGACGCAGTGCTGCCGCTTTACACTGAGACCATGAAAAATCTGGCGGATTCGGTCAATAAGAACCAGTACGGCTACACCACGTGGACGTTCCTGCCTCCAGCGACTGACACTTATCTGGTGAGCGGCATTGAAGAGCTGTGGCTTGGGAAGACGACCACCGCCGAATTCCTGGAAAAGCTGGATGCCACGTTCAAGCAGGAAAAAGCCGCGGGCAAAGTTCCTGCCATTCCGGCGCGCCAGTAAACCAAGACCCGTCCTTAACAGCACGATCTGGAGACGGTAGCGGCGAATGCCGCTGCCGTTGGCCTGGAGACGAGCATGCACAGACTTTACATTGTACCGACATTGGCCATCAACGCGATCATCATTCTGGTGCCCGCGATGCTCACCGTCACATTGGCGTTTTTCCAATGGGACGGAATTTCCGCACCCGTCTTCGCCGGGCTCGATAATTTTCGCGCGTTATCCGATGACGGAGTGTTCTGGACCGCGCTCACCAACAATCTCATCTGGACCGCAATTTTCCTGATCGTTCCCGTGGCAATGGGGCTTTTGGCGGCGACAATGTTGTTGCTAGTCGATCGAGGCCGGACATTTTTCCAAGTCGTCTACTTCCTACCAGTGATCATCGCAACCGCGATCACAGCACGCGTCTGGCAAGGGATGATCTATAGTCCAGTCACGGGCGTGTTCGGCCTTCTGCAACACACTGGGCTGCCTATCACGAATCCACTGTCGCAACCGTCCATGGCTCTGTTCGGGGTTGCGACCGTCGATCTTTGGCATTGGTGGGGTTTCCTCTGCGTCATCTTTTTTGCGGCGTTGAGGCAGGTGCCGCAGGAGCAAATCGAAGCAGCCAGGCTCGAGGGTGCAACCTTCTGGCAGATGATGCGGTACGTTTTACTGCCCGGTATCCGTCCGACAATAACACTCATGATGATCATGACGGTCATATGGTCCTTCCTCGTCTTCGACTTTGTCTACATCCTCACCCAGGGCGGTCCAGCGTTCTCAAGCGAGGTGCTTTCAACGCTCGCTTACCGCAAGGCTTTCTATGACCTGAACGTCGGCCAAGCCGCCGCAACGTCGCTCGTCATTAGCGTATTTGGCCTCATTGCTACGTACTTTTACATCCGCATTCAATCGAAGGAGACCGAACAATGAGACTGGTCGAAAGCCGTCGTACGTTGACGGTCACCTATATTTGCCTGGGTATTGCAGCGTTCATCGCGCTGTTCCCTATCGCCCTTCTGGTGCTGAACTCGCTGAAGTCAGCACAAGAGATCGTCCTTAATCCGTTATCGTTTCCAAAGATCATCCGTTGGGACAATTTCAGCCGAGCCTGGGCGGACGCACATTTCAGCCAGACGTTTTTAAATTCGGTGATGCTGACTGCCACGACGATCATTATGGTCTGTACCACTGGATCCGCAGCGGCATATGTGCTGGCCCGCAAGAAAATCAGACGATGGAAGGCGGTTACAGGATACCTTCTGGCGACTACGACAGCACCCATCCAGCTCTTCCTGTTCCCGTTGTATTTCGCCTTTGCACGGCTCGGATTGATCAACAACATCTTCGCGGTCGCTCTTGTGTACACCGCCATCTACAGCCCGTTCGCTATCATGCTTCTAAGAACCTACTTTCTGGCGGTGCCCAAGGAGCTCGAAGAGGCGGCATTGATCGACGGAGCAACACACTGGCAGGTGTTTACAAAAGTCATGTTGCCGATGGTATCACCAGGCATCCTGACAGTCGCACTGATCATCGGGCTTTATTCCTGGAATGAGTTCCTGATCGCCACGACATTTCTTCAGCAGCAGGACAGTACGACGGCCGTGGTCTCGTTCTTCCTTCTCAGCGGTCAGTACAGCTCCGACTGGGGCGAGATCATGGCCGCAGCTCTCATCATCGTGCTGCCAATCGTCATCCTGTTCGTCTTCCTGCAACGCCGCTTCATCGAGGGCATGGCAGGCGGATCGGTAAAGGGCTGACCCGCGACAACATTTTCCGAGGTGAATTCAATGACAATCCCAAACGACTATCTGGAACGCGTCTATGCAGGTGTACTGGGTAAGCTGATCGGCGTCTATCTGGGCCGCCCCTTCGAGCAGTGGACGCACCAGCGCATTATGAAAGAGCTCGGCCCAATCGAGTATTACGTTCATGAGCGACTAAATGAGCCCCTCGTCGTTACCGATGACGATGTTGCCGGGACTTTTACGTTCGTGCGCGCCCTCGAGGATTATGGCATCACTGCGGACCTCTCGGCGGAGGAAATCGGCAAGGCGTGGCTCAATTATATCGTTGAGGAGAAATCGATCCTCTGGTGGGGGGGCAATGGCAACTCGACCGAACACACCGCCTGGCTCAATCTAAGAAATGGTATCCCCGCGCCCCACAGCGGATCAATAGCCACCAATGGATCTACCGTCGCCGAACAAATTGGCGCGCAGATATTCATCGACGGTTGGGCACTGGTGGCGCCTTGTCAGCCACGATTGGCTGCACAATTGGCGCAAAAGGCTGGCAGCGTAAGCCACGATGGGGAAGCCGTTTATGCGGCTATGCTGTGGGCGGCGATGGAGGCGGAGGCTTTTCGGTCAGCTGACATCAATCACCTAATCGACACCGGTCTATCTGTGATCCCAAAAGATTGTCTGATTGCCAAGCTGATTGCCGACATTCGGGATTGGCGCAAGTCTGACGACGACTGGTTGGTGACAAGGCAGCGCATTGAGGACCAGTACGGGTACGCACAGTATCCCGGAAACTGCCACGTCGTGCCGAACCATGCACTGATGATCATGTCTGTGCTCTACGCGCCCGACGACTTCCAGCGCGCGCAGATGATCGTCAACACTTCGGGATGGGACACTGACTGCAATGCGGGTAATGTCGGTTGCCTGATGGGAATTATGCTCGGCTTAGAGGGCATTGACGCTGGACCGGACTGGCGCGGACCTGTCGCAGACCGCCTTTTGATATCTTCTGCCGATGGCGGCAATTCAATCAACGATGCAGTCCGAATGGCTTACTATGTCGCGAACCTTGGTCTGACGCTCGCAGGGCTTGAACCAATGACCCCTCCGAAGTCAGGTGCGCAATTCCATTTTTCTCTACCGGGCAGCATTCAGGGATTCAGAACACAGGAGGGTCATGGTCAGCATCGTCTGTATGTCGAAAACATTGCGACGGAGCACGGGCGGGCGCTTGCCGCACGGTTCGAAGCTCTCGGCCCTGGCCAGGTCGCTGCGGTGACGACCCCGGTCTTTTCGCCGCGCGAGGTTTTGAAGATGAAGGTCTACGAACTCATGGCGACACCGTTGATCTATCCGGGGCAAGTTCTCGAAGCGGGGGTCGCTGCAGACGCAAGCAACATGGGTGCCATGTCAGTGAGCCTGCGGCTGCGTGTATACGATGAGCACGACAATCTCAGAACCGTCGATAGCGCTCCGGTCGCGCTTCAACCCGGCGATGCTTCGGTAATTCGCTGGACGGTTCCTGATTTGAAAGGGCAGCCTATCGCTGAGATTGGCGTCGCCATCACTGCATCAGGCAAGCGGGCCGACGGTCGCATCGTCATTGATCACGTTCGTTGGAGCGGAACGCCGCTACTCACTTTGCAGAGGCCTGAAGGGGAGGGCACCTTTTGGAGAATGGCTTGGGTCAACGGTGTCAGTTTCTTCTCCAAACGCTTTCCACCGAGCTTTCGTATCTCTCAGGATCGCGGCGATGGGATCATCATCCACGGAACCCGCCAATGGACGGACTACACCGTCAAAAGTGACGTCATGTTGCATCTTGGATCCGCAGGAGGGCTTGCGGCACGCGTCCAGGGGCTCCGCCGCTACTACTCGCTCCGGCTAGCCCGCAAGGGGGCGATTCAGATCGTTAAAGTTCGCGACGACGTCACAACCATTCTTGCCGAAGCACCGTTCCCGGTGGAACTGGAAGTGACGGTGAGGATGAAGCTGACGGTCCTCGGGTCGAGAATATTTGGGGAGGCGGATGGAGTTGCGATTGAGGCATACGACGATGGCGACCAAGCGTTCCTGGATGGGGGTATCGGTCTCGTTATCTCCGATGGAGCGATATCAACGCCGAGTGTAACCGTGTGTGGACCCGAAACGATAGTCGCCGAAATGGGCACTCTAAAGGAGATTGCCAATGTCCTTCGTTGAGATCAATGCTGTTAAAAAGTCCTATGGAGCACACCCGGTTTTGCATGGCATTGACGTTGCCATCGACGAGGGCGAGTTCGTTGTACTGGTTGGACCGTCGGGCTGTGGAAAGTCTACATTGCTTCGCATGATCGCCGGACTTGAGGATATTTCCGGAGGGACGATCGGGATCGCGGGGCGGGTGGTGAACGACCTCCCTCCCAAGGAGCGAGACATCTCGATGGTGTTTCAAAACTACGCGCTCTATCCCCACATGACCGTCGCCGAGAATATGGCGTTTTCGATGACGTTGGCGGGAGCCGCGAAAGCTGAGAAGGCAAAAAGAGTGGGTGAAGCTGCCGAAATCCTCGGTCTCACACCCTTGCTCGGTCGCTATCCGCGCCAACTTTCCGGCGGACAGCGCCAGCGCGTCGCCATGGGGCGATCAATCGTGCGGAAACCTCAGGTGTTTTTGTTCGACGAACCCCTGTCGAATCTCGATGCCAAGCTGCG
The DNA here is from genome assembly GCF_049897905.1 of Pararhizobium sp. PWRC1-1. NCBI lineage: Bacteria > Pseudomonadati > Pseudomonadota > Alphaproteobacteria > Hyphomicrobiales > Rhizobiaceae > Pararhizobium > Pararhizobium sp. PWRC1-1. The sequence goes on from NZ_JAFCXE010000040.1 coordinate 8,081, forward strand.
GGTTGCTATGCGGGCCGAAATCAAGGCGCTTCACCAGCGCCTTGGGACAACCATTGTCTATGTGACGCACGACCAGGTCGAGGCGCTAACAATGGCGGACAAAATCGTCGTCATGCGCGACGGCCACGTCGAGCAGATCGGTGCCCCATTAGATTTGTACGATTTTCCGGACAACACATTCGTAGCAACATTTATCGGCTCGCCGTCAATGAATCTGATTGAAGGGACCATTCGGGGTGGTGACAACGGAACGATCTTCGTTGCCACCAACGGTGATAAACTACCGCTTTCAAATCGCAAAATTCCAGATGGTACCAAGGCAATCTATGGAATCCGGCCCGAACACCTCGCTCTTTCAGATACGGAACGCGGGATAGCAACCAAAATCGTACTCGCCGAGCCCATGGGTTCGGAAACCCAAGTGCTTTTGGCGCTGGGTGGTGTGAAGGTGGTCGGAGCGTTCCGGGAGCGAACATCGTACGTTACCGGGGACACCATATACGTTGCGCCGGAATTGGAAAAGATTTGCTTGTTTGCCGCTGATACCGGTAAGCGCATTGCTTGACTGTGTCGCACAGGGGGCCTGAAGTAGAGACGAGTTGTCGCTCAGGTGAAGCGGGCCGTTGACTCCCTTACGACGACACTAGGGGGAAGCAGGATCGGCCCGTTTATTGCTCCCCGCCCCAATACGGCTCGTATAGCGATTTCCGCAATTTCTTGGACGGGCTGTCGGATCGTTGTCAGTCTCGGCAAGACAAGGGATGCCAACGGGATGTCGTCGAACCCAACAATAGATAAGTCTTCTGGAACTCGGATGCCCATATCGCGTGAGCATCTGAGAAGCCCGATTGCCTGCTGATCGTTGGCTGTAGCGATAGCCGTTGGCCGTATCTCCACCGGAACCGAAAGCAGTCTTCTGCCCATCTCCTCACCGGACTTGTAGTCGAACTGACCCTCAACAACTGTGAACTCAACGGCTCTCCCGAAGCGTTCGGCGGCCATTGCTATTTCATCCCGAAAACCTCGCAACCGCTGCAGCGAAACGTCAGTCGTGCTTGGGCCGCCTATGTAGCCGATGCGGATGTGCCCCAGCTCCAAGAGATGTTCGGCAGCTAGCCTTCCCCCTTCGATGTTGTCTACCGAGACAAGCGAGTGTCCGGCAAGCGGGCGGTCAATCGTCACGCAGACCAGTCCCTTGGATAACCGTTCACTTACGAGGCTATTGCTGACAGGGGCAATCACGATTCCCGCCGGCACTCTTCCGAGGAGACTCTGGATTTGGGTCTTTTCTGCTTCAGGGTCATCATGGGTGTTGGCAAGCAACATGGAGTACCCGGCGGCAGACGCCAAGACCTCGAGGTGCTTTGCAAGATCGGCAAAGAAGGGGTTTGTAATGTCTGGAATCACCAATCCAATAATGTCCGACTTGTTTAGCCGCAGACTACGCCCAAGGCTACTGGGGCTGTAGCCCAGCTTCTCAATGACCTCTTCGACCCGCAAGCGGATGCCTTCGTTTACAGTGGCGTTCTTTGCCAGAACACGGGACACAGTACCGAGCGAAACCCCCGCATCGCGTGCAACATCTTTAACCGTCGGCTTCACTTTCGAACTCCATCATTACAAATAGGGACGATTAACACACGGCGGTGAAAAGTAGCAATTGCTGCTCATGAAACGTTTCATATTGACGCGCTGGAATTTTGCCGTTACCAAATCTGCACGTTATCATAAATTCTATGAAACGTTTCACCGATGGCTGGAGGGCTGTCGGACCAACGGAGGAATGGTCATGAAGATTTTCACTATCGCATCTATTCTCGCACTCTCTTTGACGACTGCGCTGCCGACAATTGCCCAGGCTGCCGACAAGCCGGTCGTCGGTCTGGTTATGAAGTCGTTAGCCAACGACTTCTTCAAGAATATGCTTGAGGGTGCAGAAGCGCACAACAAGAAGCGCGGCGACTACGAGCTCAAAGCCATTGGAATGCAGAACGAGACAGATTTCGAGAGCCAGGTGAACGGGGTCGAAAACTTCATAACGCAGGGTGTCGATGCAATCGTTATTGCTCCGGCAGATTCCCGTGCCATGGTCGCCCCTTTGAAGAAGGCTATGGATGCCGGCATTACCGTCATCAATTTCGACGTCTCGCTGGACGAGCAGGCGAAAAAAGACGCTGGCATCGATCTGGCGTTTGTCGGTCCTGACAACCGTGCTGGTGCGAAGATGGTCGGCGAGGCCCTGGCCAAAGAACTGGGTGAGGGCGGCAAGGTCGTAATCATCGAGGGCAACCCAGGTGCGGACAACGCCGCCCAGCGGAAACTCGGTTTCGAGGATGCGGTCGCGGCTGGCAAGCTGGAACTCCTGGACTCGCGCACCGCGCATTGGGAGACCGAGGAAGCCAATTCGGTCTTTTCGAACATGCTGACTGCGCACCCGGACATCAAAGGCGTTCTCGCCGCAAATGACTCAATGGCCATCGGTGTTGTCAAAGCTCTCGATGCGGCGGGCCGCAAGGACATTAAGGTCGTCGGTTTCGATAACGTTCCAGCGGTGGCTCCTCTCCTGAAGGATGGCAAACTGCTTGCGACGGTTGATCAGTTTGGCTCACAGATGGCAGCGAACGCCATCGACAAGGCGCTTGCTGTCGTAGCAGGCGGACCAAAGCTTGAGGGCTGGATCAAGACGGACATCGAATTGGTTACGAAGGCCAACGTGAAGTAACGCCCGCATGCATGGCCGCGTCGGACTATTCCGGCGCGGCATTTTCAAGAGGGTTCTTCGATGACCATTTCACAATCAAACTCGATGTCACCTTCCGCTCAGCGGGAAATTATAACGAAGCCAGTTCTTGAGTTGCAAGACATCAAGAAAAGCTTCGGTGGGACGGTCGCGCTCAATGGCGTGAATCTGTCCGTAAATCACGCGGAAGTGCACGGTCTCATCGGCGAAAACGGCGCGGGTAAGTCAACACTGATTAAAACGCTCTGCGGTATCGTCACGCCAGACTCTGGAGCGATAAAGCTCGCGGGCGAGGCTTACGCACCACAGACCCCAAGGGACGCCAAAGCGAATGGACTGCAGGTGGTGCACCAGGAATTCAATCTGCTTCCCTTCCTTTCCGTCGCAGAAAACATCTTCATCGAACATTTGCCTCGCAATATTTTGGGCGTCGTAAAGCGGCGTGAGATGAACGAGCGCGCTCGTGCAGCACTTGATGCGATCGGTCTCAGCGACATCGATGTGCGCTGGCCGGTTGAACGGCTGGGGATCGCGCACCGTCAGCTGGTGGAGGTTGCGCGTGCTTTGATGACGGAAAGCCGAGTTCTTATTCTTGACGAACCGACTGCAACGTTGACGTCACGCGAGACCGAGCGGTTATTCGCAATCATTGGAGAACTCCGTGCCCGCGGCGTCGCAATCATATTCGTTTCTCACCACCTCGACGAAATCTTCCGTATCTGTAACAGGGTGACGGTTCTGAGGAACGGCGAAACAGTATTTTCTAGTGCTATCGACGACACCGACCAGGATGAGCTCGTTCGCAGCATGGTTGGTAAGCAGCTACAAAAGGAAATGGCTAGTGACGTCATTTCCAGCGCCGGAAGCGAAGTTGTCCTTTCCCTCAAAAATCTTCGGCATGTTCAATCGCCGCATCAAGACGGCATATCCTTCGACTTGCATAAGGGCGAGATACTCGGGGTCGCTGGGCTTGTCGGCTCGGGCCGGACGGAACTGTTACGTGCGATATCGGCTGCCGAGCTCCCTTTGTCGGGACAATTGATACGGGATGGGAGGGTCGTAGCGTTCCGGTCGCCGAAGGATGCTATCCAAGCCGGAATTGGGTTCGTCACCGAGGACCGGAAAGATCAAGGTCTTATCTTGTCCATGCCGATTGCCGCAAACGTGACACTAGCGTCTCTGCAGGGGGTGTCCAGCATGGGACTGCTCGATAGGAACGCCGAACTCTTGGTAACCCAGCGGTTGGGATCGGATCTTCGCCTTAAATATGGAGAACCCGGCGACAATGTTTCGACGCTGTCAGGCGGCAATCAGCAAAAAGTCGTTTTGGCCAAGTGGTTGGCGCGCAATCCTCGCGTTCTCCTGTTGGACGAGCCAACACGGGGCGTCGACGTCGGGGCGAAGGCGGAAATTTATGGTTTGGTCCGCCGTCTTGCCGAGGATGGCTTGGCACTTCTAATTGTCTCCTCCGAGCTTCCGGAGTTGATGACGCTTTGTGATCGAATCCTTGTGATGTCTCAGCACCGGATTGTTGGCGAAGTTGCCCGACCGGAGTTCTCGGAAGAAAAAATATTGACTTACGCCTACCAGGGCGAACGACGAAACGCGGAGCATTGATCATGGACGCAGTTGAAAACACGCCTTCGACAGGCAGCAAAGAGAAGCCCATGACGAAGATTTCGATGAAACTTGTGCTTCGGGACGCAGGGATCGGCATCGCCCTGCTGGTTTTGATCGTTTTTTTCTCGCTGAGCACGGAGCATTTCCTTAATCCGAATAACATTTCGAATATTCTCACGCAGATAACCATCAATCTGATCCTGGCCATCGGCATGACCTTCGTGATTCTCATCGGCGGCATAGACCTGTCCGTCGGATCAATGCTTGCGTTATGTGCGGTAGTCGGCGGAAGCGTGCTTACGATTCCTGATCTTGCGGTTTGGCAGGCCGTAGTCCTCGCAACCCTCGCTGCAGTGGCGACAGGTGTCGTTTGTGGGTTCCTGAACGGGTGGATCAGCGCGTTCTGGGGGCTTCCATCCTTCATCGTCACTTTGGGTATGCTCAACATCGCCCGTGGCGCCGCTTTGCAAGTGACCGACGCGCGGACGATCTATTCGTTCCCGCAGACATTCAACGACTTTGGATCGAAAATGTTGTTTGGTATTCCGGTCGTTTTTCTGATTGCTTTGGCCCTGGTCGCAGTCGCATGGTTTGTACTTTCCAAAACCGTTTTTGGCCGACTGCTCTACGGTATCGGCAACAATGAGGAGGCTGTGCGACTGGCTGGCCATTCACTTATGTTCTATAAGGTCGCCGCGTTCACAATTGCAGGAGCGCTCGTCGGGATCGCGTCTATCATCTACATGGCGCGCCTGAACATCGCGAGCCCGATTATCGGCATTGGGTTCGAACTCAATGCAATTGCTGCGGTTATTATCGGTGGCACCAGCCTAAGTGGGGGCCGCGGCACGGTTATTGGAACCCTGCTCGGAGCTTGCATCATTGGTGTGTTGGCGAACGGCCTAATTCTATTTGGCCTGAGCGACTTTCTGCGGCAGATGATTACGGGCGTTGTCATCATCCTCGCGGTGATCATCGACAAATATCGCGAACGCATCACGGCAGTTTAACGGACAGCCGAAACGGTGCGCCCAGCCGAGGTGGCACACCGTTTTGCTTCCATGACCCGCCAAGATAGTGTGACATACTTAGAACTCGGCAAGAACGCCTTCAACGGCCACGCCTTGGCGAGCCTGATGCAGCGCTGCTGCACATTCCAGGACATCTATAATGAAAAATTCAGGCGTATGCATCCTCGGCGTGTTCGTTGCGGACACGGCCTATTTGGCCAAACGGATGCCCGGTATCGGAGAAACCATATCCGGAAGCGGTTTCTCAGTTGGTCCTGGTGGAAAAGGCTCAAATCAAGCGGTCGCGGCTGCTCGCGCCGGCGCGCAGGTGGCATTCATTTCAAAAATCGGCATTGATACCTTCGGGGATCTCGCTATCGAGACTTTTGCGCGGGAAGGGATTTTAGCCAAAGTCACTCGCACGTCGGACGTAGCTACCGGAGCCGCATTCATCTATGTTAATGAGACCAATGGCGACAACGCGATCATTGTGTATCCCGGAGCGGCTGGAACGATCAGTATCGACGATGTCGAATCCCACGCCAGCGCAATTCAAGCGGCCGCGGTGTTTGTCACACAGCTAGAGCAACCTGCGGCGGCGGCCCTGCGAGGATTGGAGATTGCCCGCTCCAGCGGTGTTACCACCGTGTTCAACCCCGCGCCGGCCGAAACGTTTCCGGAAGAAATCTATGGCCTCTGCGACTATTTCATTCCCAATGAGACTGAAGCCGCTTCCCTCGTCGGTTTTAGTTTGGAGACTATAGCGGATGCACGTCGCGCCGGTGACGTTTTTCTAGAGCGTGGAGTGACTGCTGCCATAATCACGCTAGGGCACCGCGGGGTGCTCTACCACTCCGGCGAGCAATCAATTCACATCCCCGCATTTCCGGTCGAAACGGTTGTTGACACGACGGGCGCAGGCGATGCTTTCGTCGGTGGTTTTTCGGCAGCGCTGGCAGATGCGTTCGACCCCGTCGACGCAGTCCGATTCGGCTGTGCAACGGCTGCTATCGCGGTTACGCGACGAGGAACCGCCGGAGCGATGCCGCGTCGCCTCGAAATTGAAACCCTCTACCGTTCACATTGAAAACGTGTAGTGGCTCAATCGAATCTGAAAGTCAGCGGCGAATTCAAAAAAACGACCGGTATTCGCTGGTGGAAGCCTTTAGGCAGCGAGACTGCGATGCTCAACCGCAATCACTAACACCGTAGGTTGGTAGTCCGCGACCGCTCCAACAAACGCACCCCTGTTCTTTACCTCTTCCGCACCCATGGTCGGAAGCGTGGCCGTGGAAGATGGTCGTTGCACAATTTCAACAGCGTGAACCGAGTGAATCATCACAGCGAGTTCTGCTGACGGTCAATCCCGAACTCCGATCGTTTACCATTGCTACTCGTTGCGGGAACTTGTTCTTAGCCCATGCGCTCGGACGCATAGGACCCCGGGCTTGCCGGAAACACCACAGTGCGGTTGCCGTTGATGAAGGTGCGGTGGTGGATATGGGCGTGCACGGCGCGCGCCAGCACCTGGCTTTCCACGTCGCGGCCGATCGAGACATAATCCTCGGCCGACTGGGCATGGGTGATGCGGGCGATGTCCTGCTCGATGATAGGACCTTCGTCGAGATCGGCAGTGACGTAATGTGCCGTCGCGCCGATCAGCTTGACGCCGCGCTCATAGGCCTGCTTGTACGGGTTGGCACCCTTGAAGGATGGCAGGAACGAGTGGTGGATGTTGATGATCTTGCCCGACATCTTCTGGCACATCTGGTCCGACAGTATCTGCATGTAGCGGGCCAGCACGATCAGTTCCGTGCCGGTCTGCTCCACCACGTCCATGATCCGGGCCTCCGCCTGCGGCTTGTTGGCCTTGGTCACCGGGATATGGTGGAACGGGATGTCGTGATTGACGACGACCTTCTGGTATTCGAAATGGTTGGAAACGACGCCGACGATCTCGATCGGTAGCGCGCCGATCTTCCAGCGGTAGAGCAGGTCGTTGAGGCAATGACCAAAGCGCGACACCATCAAGAGCACCTTCATTCGGTGCTCGCTATCGAGGATATCGGCTTCCATGCCAAAGCGGGTCTTTACCGCCTCAAACCCGGCCTTCAGCGTGTCGAGTGTCGCACCTTCCTGGCTGATGAAGGTCAGGCGCATGAAGAACAGGCCGGTTTCCATGTCGTCAAACTGCGAGCTGTCGGTGATGTAACAGCCCTCGTCGGCCAGATAGCCGGTAATCGCCGCGACGATGCCACGGGTGGATTTGCACGATACGGTGAGTACGAAGTTGGTCAATGTGATTTCACTTTCGCATGATGAAGAGGAGCTGTTCGGTTCGGAGGTATCAGGGTCTGACACGGTTGAATGGACCGCAGTCCCCGCAGCCAATTCGCTGCAGGGACGGCGTGGTATCATAGTGATCCTTGAAGGACGATCGCAGCTAGCTTAAAATCAGGCAGTTATGCCGTGATGGCATTGAGCATTTCTTCGCCCGTGATGATCCGCTCCACTTCATCAATCGTCGTTGTTTTCGGATCAATGTCGTCTGCCACGACCTTGCCCCCTCGCATAACGATGATGCGGTCGACGACCTGGAATACGTGGTGGATGTTGTGAGCGATGAAGATGCAAGAGTGTCCTGTATCACGGGCTTCCCGCACAAATCGCAGTACACCTTGGGTTTCTGCGACCCCAAGGTTGTTTGTCGGCTCATCAAGAATGATGAGATCGCTGTCAAATTGCATGGCGCGTGCGATTGCGACCGCCTGCCGCTCGCCGCCAGACAGAGACGAGATCGCCGTCTCAGGCGGGATGTCTTTCGTGATGCCAACCCGCTTTAACAGTTCGCGTGCCGATGCGTTCATCGCTTCCTGATCGAGCCTATTCAAGAACCCGTTGCCTTTGACGGGCTCACGTCCCAAGAAAAGATTACGGGCGATTGAAAGCTGTGGTACCAGAGCAGAGTCCTGGAAAATCGTCTCGATACCGTTCGCGATGGCATCAGCCGTGCTTTTGAGCTCCACCTTGCGGCCCTTGATCAGGATGTCGCCGCTGGTCAGCGGTACGGCTCCGGAAAGAACTTTGATCAGAGTGGATTTGCCTGCGCCGTTGTCGCCCAGCAGACCAACGACTTCGTGCGTCTTAACCGTCAGACTGACGTCGCGCAGGGCATGAATCCGACCGTAAAACTTGTTGATTTTCTCCATGCGGATGAGATCTTCGGCCATCCTCTATACTCCTGCGTTATGTCGGCGTTCGAGCCACGAGTGCAGCGCCATCATTCCCAGAATAATCGCCCCGATGAAGATATTGTAGGCCAGGCCCGGTACACCGACCATGACGATGCCGTTTCGCATCACACGCAGGATGAAGATACCGAGAACTGTTCCGATGATTGTGCCGCGCCCGCCTGTCAGCACTGTTCCGCCGATCACGACCATCGCAATAACCTCGAGTTCGTAACCCGTTCCGCTATTGGGATTCGCCGCTGAGGTGCGAATTGAACTAATAATGCCTGCCAGAGACGCCATCGCGGATGAAGCCATGAACAGGTAAATCTTGGTGCGGCCGACATTCACACCGCGGGCGCGGGCTGCATTTGGATTACCACCCGATGCCTGGATCCAGTTGCCCGCTTTCGATTTGGTGAGAATGTAATGTGCAACAAATGCTGCCAGTGCGAACCAGATAACTGACATGTACATTCGGAAGCTCCCAATGAAAAAGCTTCCTGCCAATATATCGGCAAACCAGTTGCCCTCGGCCGTCCATGTCCTTTGGGGAAAGCCGTCGGTGACATAGAGAGCAGTGCCTCGAACGACCAAAAGCATGCCGAGGGTGACGAGAAACGAGGGTATGTTGAGCTTGGTAACGAACCAGCCATTGATAAAGCCGATGACCAGACTGAACGCGATTGCAACTAGAAAGGCGGCGCCGAGCGGCATCACTTCACTATTAAAGAGCGTCCACATCAGCACTGCAGAAAATCCGAATACCGATCCCACGGACAAGTCGAATTCCCCGGCGGTCATCAGCAAGGTCATGGCCAATGCGATCAAACCGAGTTCAACTGTAAATGAGAGTGTGTTGCTGATGTTTGGAAGCGAAAGAAAATCTGAATTGAAGGACCAAAAGATCACTAGCTCGAGCACCAAAAGGACGAGCGGACCGAATTCCGGCTTCGAAACGAAGCTTTGCAGATAAGTACGTTGTTGCATGATGGTCACCGATTGGGGTGGGCCACCCGGAAGGACCGGGTGGCGCAGCCTGTCTGAGTTCGAAAGAGGTTACTTGCCTGACAGGATCTTGTCGTAAAACTCGGCCTTGTCCTTTTCGTATAGGGCACCGGTGATGATGTTAAAGCCCGGCGGGATCTTGCTCGCGGCCATTGCTGCCATAGACAATGCCATGTAGCTCGTTGCCTGCGGGTCCTGCCATTGAGCAGCGTTCACGTAGCCATTAAGAACTTCTTGAGTGGTGTCCGTGGAATTGCCCCATCCTATGACAGGAATCTCTCCAGCCTTGACGCCGACTTGTTCGAACACGCGCTTGATGCTGCCATTTACCAGATCGCCAAGGCCGATGATGGCCTTGATCTTCGAACGGTTTGCCGTCAGGTAGTCCGACATGCGCGTGATAATTTCGGCCTGGTCCAGCGTCGCGTCGGTGACTTCCCAAGTAATGTTCAAAGGCTTGAAGACGCTCGCGATGCCTTCCTCTTCCTGCACGCCATACGTGGCACCTGGAACTTCAACTGGCATCCAGACGAAATCTCCTGACTTCACAAGCTTCTTGTCGACCAGGTACTGTGCCCAATTTTTGCCGAAAGTCTTGTTGTCGCCGCCGACGTAGGCGTCGAAGTTTGCCTGAGGGTCGGGTGTATTGAAGTTGATGATCGGAATACCCTTGGCTTTGGCCTCCTTGACCACTTCAACCAACGATCCCGGATCGGGGCTGGTCGTCGCAATGCCAGCCGCACCTGCCGAAATGGCTGCCCGGATCGCTTCTTGATGGGCGGGCACGTCCCCGTTCTGAAAGGATGTGTTGACCGTATTGCCCGTATCCGCAGCCCATTGTTTTGCGCCTGCGAGAAAGTAGGTCCAGACCGGATCCGCCGGTGAGCCGTGCGATACCCAATAATAGGTTTTACCTTCAGCGTGGGCGGTCGAGACGAAACCCGCTCCAGCAGCGAGGACCGCAGCTGACAGCAACGCAATTGCTTTCTTGAACATGTGAATTCTCCTCCCATGGCCCGCTAATCCAACGGGCAACCTCTTGAGTTGGCCTCCTGAGCCAACATCAAAATGATTTCTTTTAGACATCATTTTGATGCTTTGCAACTAACGACAGGTTGGCGCCGGTGTCAAGTGGATTTCCGGATCGGCGCCATATTCCTTAACCGTGGAATGGGGCACCTGAGGGGCTACTTCTCAAAATGATGTGCTGTTTCGATCGTAGTCGAGGAAGCGACAATCAAACGGTATCGTGCATCTTCGCCCGGCCTCGTCGCTTATGATCAATACGCCATCGGCAAGTGATATTTCAGACACGCGTGTCCATCCACTCGGTACTTCGATTGCTCCAAAAGCGTAGCGGATCTTCGTGGTGCGGCCTGGGGCGAGATCGAGCCCAAGCGCCACGTTCATGTCAGCCGTGTGCGTGTCTGGAAGATGGAAACTGATCGCTGCTTCTTCGATTCCAAGCACAGCCGTATGCCGTCCGGACCACGGTGGATAGGCACGGCCACCATTGCTCATCCACAACACGGTATGCGGAAGGACAAGGGCGTCCTTGACCGAGAAGAAAATGAAACCGTCCTTGGCGGCAAGTGCCGCCGACCATCCGAATGATGCGCCTTGCTTTTCTGTAAGTACGACGACGTCTTCATGCCTTGTTTCGAAGGGATAGCGGGACGCGTCGGTGACACTGCCATCCGATTTCCGAATCGATGATAAAGTGTCGAATGTTTGCGGATATGCCAAGATCGAACGGCCGCGGGAAGGATCCGTTTCAGGGGCGCAAGGACCGGTGCTGCCGAACCTTTTGTCCGAGAAACTGAGGCTAACGCCCCCGGGAACATGGAGCATGGTGTGATGGGCGATCGGAATTGTACCCGTTCCGCCCGTGATCGTGTGTGTCTGGTATACGACGGGGTGACCGGGGTGCAGCCTTATCTCTTTTGTGGCTAGCCCTCCTTGAACGTTCTGGCGCAATCTGTAGAGACCTACGCCAGCTTGCTGAGCATCAGGCGAGGCAGCCCAGTCACCGTTTGCGGTCCAGCCGTGAAGCGGAACTTCCGCCGAGGGCAATGCAAAGGGCGCGCAGAAGAAGTCTCCTGCCAGCTTGCGCTCGATGAGAGGGATGCCAGTATTTAACTGCTCGTTATCTCGGACCCAAGGTGCCTTGTGAAGGGGGCTGATCTGTCTGCCGCCATGTTTGAAGATGACTTCGGCTATGACGCCGCCTTCCGGATCAAAAACGACACGGACGACGTCGGTTTCTATGATATCCATACTCTGCCTCCCAAGGATTTCAGGCGTCGGCTGGAATGTTCTCGCTGAACACGGACTGGATACGGATGGTCGCCGCGGAGACCGGCGTTTCTCCTCGCGTGGACCGCACGAGGCGGTCGATCGCCTCGCGGGCTTCAACCCCGGCGTTCTGATCGATAACAGCGTCCATGACGCCACTAAGGAGATACTGGCGGGTATCGTCGGTCAGGTCGTGCCCAATGAACACGACAGACTTTTCCCGACCCGCTTCCTTGAGGGCGCGCACGATACCTTCGTGGCCAGCACCGATACAGTACACACCAACGAGCTCAGGTTGTTCCTTCAAAAGCACTTGGACTTCTCTGTAGGCTTTGTCCGCATTCTCCCGAACTTCGCGGAGCGCTATAATCTCGAGCAAGGGGAACCGCTCATCCAGTACGTGCCTGAAGCCCATCTCCCGTTCCTCGTGACCGCGATAGGCCAGCGCTCCCGCGATCAGCGCAATTTTTCCCTTTGACCCCGGCATGAAGCGGCCGATGAGGTAACCCGCAAGACGTCCGGCGGCCCGGTTGTCGATTCCGACATAGCTGACGCGACCAACATGACTGATATCAGAGACCAGGGTTAGAACTGATATTCCTGCGCCAATGCACTGGCGCACGGCTTCGCGTACGGCCGGACTGTCCAGGCCGATGAGACCAACACCCTGACAGGACTGCCGCAAACTCCCCAGTTTTTCGGCGACCTCCTCCGGCTCTATCCCGTTCAATCTATGGATAGCGACATCGACGTCCGTACGGAGGGCAGCTTGGCGTTCAAGGTGTCGCACAAGATCTGCAATAAAAGGGTTTGTGCCTCCCGGAAGAATGAAATCCAGGGGGATTTTGCCAGAGCCTGACGCTTCGACCTGGTCGTCGGCCAGCGAGGCGACGATGGATGCGACATGCGCACGCGTGTGCTCCTGGACGCCTGGCCTGTTGTTGAGGACGCGGTCCACCGTCGCCTTCGAGACGCCAGCGAGCCGCGCAATTTCGTCCACCTTCGGTCTTACCTTCATCACTTTCATTCCCCGTCTACGCTTTTTTCATCGCGCAACTTAGGCGCCACTAACATCTCGGTCAACGATGAAACCTCAATTTGAGTTCTATCGATGAGTTTTGAGTCTGATGAGGTGCGCCGCTAAGTCGCCTGCCCCATATTTGGTTGACATCGTCGTACTAATCCTATTAACCTCAAATTGAAGCATCAAAATGATGCGTTCTTCTCAATTTCCAAGAGCTGATCGGGTGAGATCACTATAGGATTCGATATGCCAGCAACTGCACGAGACTACAGCCTGATCGGACGAGACGCGCAATTGGCCGAGGAAAACGGTTTCGCGGCTGCGCAATGGTATTCGTGTTCCATCCCTCGAAAGGAACTGAAGGAACTGATGAAAAGAAGCGATGGTCCGGCGTTGCGAGACACGGCCCTCTGGGTCTCATGTCTTGTTTTGTCAGCGGCCGGCGGCGTGTTTTTTTGGGGTACGTGGTTGGCCGTGCCATTTTTCGTCGTCTACGGCGTTCTCTACGGCTCATCAAGCGACAGCCGATGGCACGAGACAGGCCATGGTACCGCGTTCAAGACGCGGTGGATGAACGATACACTTTATCACGTCGCCAGTTTCATGATCTTGCGGGAACCGACGGTCTGGCGCTGGAGCCACACGCGGCATCACACAGACACAATTATTGTGGGGCGGGATCCGGAGATTGCGGTGCCCCGTCCGCCCGATGGAATAGGGCTCATCCTTAACATCTTCGCGTTGAAGAGCACCTGTCACACTCTGAAGGGCCTTTTTCTACACGCAAGTGGGCGGCTGACGAAGGAAGAGGAGACGTTTATTCCGGAGATGGAGCGCCATAAGGTGTACCTCGTTGCGCGGATTTACCTGCTCATCTTTGCGATCGTCGCAGTAGCGTGTTTCCAGCTGCAGACCATCCTGCCGGCGATCCTGATTGGGCTGCCGACCCTCTACGGAGGATTCATGGCGATCTTCTTCGGACTAACCCAGCATACGGGGCTTGCGGAAGATGTGCTCGATCACCGCTTGAACACCCGTACCGTCTACATGAACCCGATCTTTCGCTTTCTCTACTGGAACATGAATTATCATATCGAGCACCACATGTTCCCGATGGTGCCATACCATGCGTTGCCCCGTCTTCATGCTCTTATAAAGGACGACTGCCCGCCGCCCTATCCGGGCACACTGGCGGCCTATCGCGAAATCATTCCGACTGTGTTGAAGCAGATGCGAGACCCGTCCTATTTCGTGGTGCGCAGGCTCCCTGGCGGCACAAGAGCAGCGCCTTACAACCATGGCTCAATCATCAAGATGGCGGAACGAAACACGGGGAGGGCGTCATGACCGGAAACTGGATCGATGCCTGTGCTGCAGGCGATATTGAAAACGAAGATGTTATTCGGTTCGATCATGAAGGCCTAACGTTTGCGATCTATCGGACCAAGGACGACCTATACTTCGCCACTGCCGGGCTCTGCACCCATGAAGCTGTGCACCTGTCGAGTGGCCTGGTGATGGGTACAATCATCGAATGCCCAAAACACAATGGGCGTTTCGACTTTACGTCTGGCAAGGCCAAGGGCGCGCCCGTGTGCGTCGATCTGCGCACGTTTCCGGTGAAGGTCGAAGATGACCGCGTTTATGTGCAGATCGACGTATGACAAACGAAACAGCAACGGGACAAATCATCATTGTTGGTGCGGGCGAGTGTGGCGGACGAGCCGCCGTGGCGCTTCGTGAACGCGGATGGAAAGGAAAGATTACAATCGTCGGTGAGGAAACATTGCCACCTTACGAACGCCCCCAGCTTTCCAAAGGATTTCTAACAAAGAAGGACGAGACCTCGACTTTTGGGAATGCTGACTCGACGAAATTCGGGCCGCTGGAGATCAAGCATCTCGTCAACGTGAAGGTCGAGTCGCTCGACAGGGCGGCCCACAGCCTATCTTTGGCAGATGGCCGACATCTTTTCTACGATCGGCTGCTACTCGCGACGGGCGCCTCGGCGCGGCGTCCGTCTATTCCCGGCAGCGAACTGGCGTTGTGTCTTCGCACAAGGGCCGACGCTGATCGCATCAAGGCAAGACTGTCGCCTGAGAAAAAGGTTATCATCATTGGCGGAGGACTGATCGGCCTTGAGCTTGCCGCAAGCGCGACATTACTGGGTTGTCGTGCCACCCTTATCGAGCGCAATGACAAGGTTCTGTCCCGGTGTGCACCAATTTCGATCGCAGGCATCGTCGAGGCAAGACACCGAGCTGAGGGGGTAAGGTTTATCTTCGGGACCGGAGTAAAGTCAATTGAAGATCGGACTGACGGGCTTTTAGTATCAACCACCACTGGTTCCACACTGGTTGCCGACGTCGTCATTGCCGGAATTGGCGCAGTGCCGAACGTTGCGCTAGCGAAGGCTGCCGGACTTGCAATTGAAAACGGCATTTCTACAAATGAGTTTTTACAGACGTCAGATCCTGACATCTATGCCGCCGGAGACTGCGCGTCGACGATTCATCCCCTGCTTGCTGGGGTTCGTTTGCGCCTCGAATCCTGGCGCAGCGCTCTTGAGCAAGGCGAAAGGGCTGCACGCAACATACTAGGCGAAGACGTTAGGCAGGGGACGTTGCCATGGTTCTGGTCGGATCAGTTCGAACTTTGCCTACAGGTAGTGGGCCTCCCGCAAACAGCAGCCACGACTATCGAGCGCTGGCTCAGCCCGGACGCTTTGCTTAATTTTCATCTTGGTGGAGAAGGCAGACTGGTGGCGGCAAGCGCGGTTGGACTGCTAAATTTAATCGCGAAAGATATCCGCGTCGCGGAAATGCTGATCGTCCAGAGCGCTCGGCCTGACCCGCGGTTGTTGGCCGAGCCAGGCTACCGCCTGAAAACTCTACTCGCTGCTTAGGATTATAGGATGAAATCGACCCAGCCTACCGTCGCCGACCTGCTTTCTCTCAAGGGAAAACGCCAACTCACGAAGCTTCGCGTTGAGACGCTCGAGGAAGCTGCTGCCGCCAGCCTCGCCGACATCGACATGCTTTCCGTTCCGCCCGAACTTTTGGAGCAACCGGAGTTTCGCGCTGCCTGTCCGCGACCGTTCGTCGTGGGGGGCCTGGAACCCGGCGCTTACATTACTGAGGAGGATTACCTCCGAGTGGCGTTCCGGCTGCTCAAGGCGGGTGCGAACGCCGTTTACTGCGGAGCCAGCCTTGGCATCGTCCGGCGTCTGCGCGACGAGGGCATACCCGTTGTCGGCCACGTCGGCCTCATTCCATCCCGCCGCACCTGGACCGGCGGGTTCAAGGCAGTTGGCAAGACTGCGAGTTCGGCGTTGGATATTTGGCGAACGACCAAGGCGTTGGAAGACGCGGGGGCATTCGCCGCCGAGATCGAAGTCGTCCCTCCTCAGGTCGCCGCCGCGATTTCAGAGAAGACAACGTTGCTCATGATTTCAATGGGTGCCGGGGCGGGCTGCGATGCCCAGTATATGTTTGCCACGGACGTTCTTGGCTGCCACGACGGTCACTATCCACGGCACTCAAAAGTGTATCGGAACTTTTCGACGGAGTACCGCCGCCTACAAGGCGAACGTGTCTCCGCATTTAGCGAATATGCAGCGGATGTCGCAACTGGTGTTTATCCGGCTGACAACCACCTCGTTACGATAGAACCGGAAGAACTTAGGCTTTTTCTGACCGAGCTTGAGGGTGCTGCAGGATGAGAAACTGGCGCGTTGCAGGTATCAATTTCGATCACATGCACATGGGGGATTTGTTGCGCGAGGTTTACCAACACCCCAAAGCCGAAATCGTCGGGGTTTGCGATAAATCGGCAGAACGCATGCAGTCGGCTATCGCGACCTTCAAACTCGGCAAGAACAAAGTCTTCCACGAAGTCGATCGATGTGTGGAAGAGACAAAACCTGACCTAGTCATACTCTGCGCGGCGACGGCGGATCACGCCGACTATGTCGAGCGACTGGCGAAGTACCGGGTGCATGTGCTCGTCGAGAAGCCATTCGCCGCCTCCATCGCTGACTCAGACCGGATGACCAGGGCCGTGGAAGACAGCGGGAAACTTCTCGCGGTAAACTGGCCTCTCGCCTGGTATCCATGCCATGTCACGGCCAAACGACTAATCGACGACGGCGCGATCGGCGAGGTCATAGAGGTCCATTTTTACGACGGGAACCGTGGTCCTTTATATCACTTGGCTGATAAGGCGGAAGTTAGCCAAAAGGAGGTCGAAGCTGCAAAGTCGGGCTCATGGTGGTATAAGCACGCCTCCGGCGGCGGCAGTCTTCGTGATTACCTGGGATATGGCGCCACTCTGGGCACATGGTTCATGAACGGCGAAAAGCCGTTGGAAGTCACATGTGTTGTGGATGAGTCCGAAAGCTTAGAAGTAGATGAACATTCTATCACGATCTGCCGTTATCGTGCTGGTTTGTCGAAGTTCGAGACCCGCTGGGGAACATTTACAGATCCTTGGAACCAGCAGCCTCAACCAAATTGTGGTTTCGTCCTCGTCGGTTCCGAAGGCACCATCTCCAGTTTTGACTACGAACAGCATGTGACTGTCCAGACCCGACAACGACCTACGCCAACGCGCATCGAGGTAGACGTCCTTCAGGATGGCCACCGATCAGCTGTTGAGTATGTCATCAGGTGTATGGAAACCGGAAACGCAATAGTGGGCCCGCTTGATCCCGCAATCTCACGAATCGGACAGCAGATCATTGACAGCGCCGTGTTATCCGCGAGAGAAAAGCGAACAGTAGGACTGCTCTCATGAGCGGGCCGACCGACAGTGACTACGCCCTAAAGTCTTCAAACGTGCGTTTGGTCGACGCGCCCGTCCTCAATTATCTCCCGCCTCGCAGCAGATCCTACGCCCCTGGTATTGCTGTTATCGGAGCGGGCGGAATTTCGTCTGCACACCTAGATGCATACCGGGACGCCGGTTACGATGTGAGGGTAATCTGCAATCGCACCCTTGCAAAAGCCGAGGAACGCAGAAACGCATTTTTTCCCCAAGCAGAAATTACTTCTGACATCGAGGCTGTCCTCAACCGTGACGATATCGAAATCGTGGACATCACAACGCATCCCGAAGTGCGCTATGCGATGATAGAACGCGCACTTCAGTCAGGAAAGCACGTCTTATCGCAAAAGCCGTTTGTCCTTGAGGTTGACGCAGGACTAAGGCTCGTCGAGCTTGCCGAAAAACTCAACCTCAAGCTTGCTGTGAACCAGAACGGCCGCTGGGCACCGCATCTTAGCTACATGCGTGAGGCGGTTAAAGGCGGCCTCGTTGGTGAAATTGTATCGTGCCATGTTGGCATTCACTGGAACCACGGGTGGATTAAAGGCACGACGTTTGAAACTAACCACCACTTGGTGTTTCAGGATTTCGCCATCCATTGGTTCGATTTCCTGGTCAGCCTGATCGGCGATCGGGCATCCTCAGTGGTGGCTACCAACATGCGCGCTGTCGGTCAGGTCGTCGCCCCGCCGCTTCTGGCCCAGGCGCTGGTCCAGTTCGAGGGAGGCCAAGCGTCGTTCGTGTTCAACGGGGCAACCAAGTATGGGCCGCTTGACTGCACCTACATCTGCGGAACGAAAGGCAGTCTCGTCAGCACCGGGCCAAGCTTGGGCACACAGTCGGTTGAACTTTGGACAGAGCGCGGCGTGGCGCGGCCTGAACTTGTGGGCACTTGGTTCAATGACGGCTTCCGTGGAGCGATGGGGGAGCTAATGTGTGCGATCGAGGATGACCGGGCACCGCTACACAACGCGCGTGACAACCTAGCGAGTATTGCTCTGACGACTGCCGCGGTAAGATCGGCCGTTGAAGGGAACATCGTTCAAATCTTCTAATTTTACTGAAATGATCTAACTGGAGTGCCCCGTAAAACCGTAAGCGTCCGGCGAGCGGATTTTTCGTATCGCGACCTTTGAGTTAGCGGTCTAGCGCTTTGTCTCGTCGGCCATCACGCGCTCGATCATTTCAGGATCGCATTGCTCGTCAATGAGA